>JANOPR010000682.1:0-4512 GCA_031421955.1 Burkholderiales bacterium | reverse complement strand
CCGGCTTCGATGTGTTCGCTGGCGACCTGGGTTTCGAGTTCGGCCACCCGCGACGTGCTGCGTGCCCGCTTCAAGCCGCCGCCCTGGTGCACGGCCACACCGCAGGAGTCGTAGCCCCGGTACTCGAGCCGCTTCAGGCCCTCGACCAGGATCGGAACGATGTTGCGCGCGCTGACCGCGCCGACGATGCCGCACATGGAAGGACCTCAAAGATTGCGAATAGGGCGCGATGGTAGGCACCACAAAGAGAAAGAAGATTGCAAACTTCATCCGCTTTAGCGTTTTTTCCGTCTCCAATGGTAGAGACAACCTGAATCTTCCGTTTTTCGCAGTTTTGTGCACAATCCTTTCTTAATGATCGCCCTCGATGACACCGATGTGCGCCTGCTGGACCTGTTGCAGGGCGATGCCGGCCTGTCCAACCAGGACCTCGCTGCGGCCGCGCATGTCTCGCCGGCAACGGCCCTGCGCCGCGTGCGCCGGTTGACCGAGAGCGGCGTGATCGAGCGCCGCATCGCCCTGCTGTCGACCCTCGGCACCGGGTTGCAGGCGCTGGTCGAAGTGCAACTCGACCGCCAGGGCGCCGAGCACCTCGACGCCTTCGAGACGCTGGCGGTGGCGGACGCCGCCGTGCAGCAGTGCTGGCGTGTGAGCCCGGGCCCCGACTTCATCCTCGTGCTCTGGCTGGCCGACATGGCGGCGTACCACGCGCTGGTGCAGCGCCTGTTTACGCAGCACGCCAATGTGCGCAACGTGAAGACCTTTTTCGCCGTCAAGCGCGCCAAGTTCGCGCCGCGCATCGACCTGCGTGCGGCGGCGCAATCGGTCAAGCCTGTTTGAGGATCACCAAGCCCTTGAGGTACTCGCCCTCGGGGAAGTTGATCGTGGTCGGGTGGTCGCAGGCGCCGGACAGGCGCTCGAGCAGCAGGCCATCGACCCCGGCGTCGATGCCGGCGCCGGCGACGATCTTGTGGAACAGGTCGGCATTGACGCCGCCTGAGCACGAAAACGTGAACAGCAGGCCGCCGGGGGCGAGCAGCATCAGCGCCAGGCGGTTGATGTCCTTGTAGGCGCGCGCGGCGCGCTCGGCGTGCGCCACCGTGGGCGCGAACTTGGGCGGGTCGAGCACGATGGCGTCGAACTTCGCCCCGGCCGCGATCTGCTGGCGCAGGAAGGCGTTGACGTCGGCATCGATGAACTCGGCGCGCGCGGCCTCATACCCGTTGAGCGCCACATTCGACCGCGCCCGTGCCAGCGCCGGCGCCGACGAGTCGACGCTGAGCACCTGCACCGCCCCGCCGGCAAGTGCGGCGATGCTGAAGCCGCCGGTGTAGCAATAGCAGTTGAGCACGCGCTGGGCGCCGAAGTGCCGAACCAACGCCGCGAAGCGCGCACGGTTGTCGCGCTGGTCGAGGTAGAAGCCGGTCTTGTGGCCCTCGGCCACATCAACGATGAAGCGCGAGCCCCGTTCACGGATCGTGACTTCGGTGGCGCCCGCGCTGCTCTGCCCCCAAGACGCCTGCGGCGTCGGCCCCCCAAGGGGGCGTCGCCCGCTTGGGGCGGCCCGGCGCGGTCTAGCGTCGGTACCGCGCAACCACCCTTTGACCGGTGCCAGCCCTTCGAGGCCGCGCACGCTGGCATCAGACCGCTCGTACAACCGCGTGCAGCCGGTGGCCGCGAGCAGCGCATCGGCAAGCGTGGCTTTCCAGCGCTCGCTGCCGGCGGACAGGAACTGCGCGCACAGGACGTCGGCGTAGCGGTCGACGATCAACCCGGGCAGGCCGTCGGCTTCGCCGTGCACCAGGCGCATGGCGTCGCTGTCGATCGGCAGCCGCGCGCGCAATGCCACCGCGGTGGCGATGCGCCGCTCGAAACAGGCGCGGTCGATGCGTTCGGCCTCGTCGAAACTCCAGGCGCGCACGCGGATCATCGAGCTCGGGCTGAACGCACCCCAGGCCAGGAAGCGCCCGTCGTGGGCCTCGACGCGAACGGTTTCGCCGGCATCCCCGCCGCCCTTGGCGATGCTGCCCTCGAAGACCCAGGGGTGGCGGCGCAGCAGCGAGCGCTCTTTGCCTTCGCGCAGACGAACGACTTTCATGGTGTGCGGATTGTCCTGCCGGCCCGGCGGGTTCAGCGCGCCGATGCCGGTGCTGCCGGGGGCGCGGGGCTTGGCGCGGCCGGCGCCGTCGTCATTGCCATGCGCTCACGCCAGCGCATCGCGTGGTAGATGCGCTTGCGCGTGCTCGGGTGCGTGTAGAAGATCACCTCCTCCAGCGGGCCCGGGTCCGCCTTGCGGTACTCCACGAGCTTGAGCAAGACCTCGGCTTCGCCGTGCGGCTCGCGTGCCAGGTTCAGCCCCCACAGGTCGGCCTCCACCTCTTGCGCGCGCGAGTAGCTGTTGAGCAGCGGCGTGGCGACAAAGAAGTAGCAGGCCATCACCGCACCCAGCAGCGGCAACGAGGCCACATCGGCCACACCCTGCAGCCGCCACCGGGTGCCGCAGCGGGCCAGCAGCACGCGCATGGCCCATTGCGCAAACAGGAAGCCCAACATCACCACCACGGTGAAGAAGAGCAGCGCCTTGGGCACATGGTTCATGGCGTAGTGACCGATCTCATGCCCCATGACCGTCAGGATCTCGGGCTCGCTGGCGCGCAGCAGCAGGTTGTCGTTCAGGCGCACGGCAGCAGTACCGAACAGGCCACTCACGTTGGCACTGACCCGCGTCGTCTGACGCGATGCGTCAAAGACATAGACGTTGTCCACGGGCACGCCATTGGCCTGCGCCATGGCCAGCACCGCGCGCTTCACCGGGCCGTCGTCAATGGGCTTGTAGGTATTGAACAGCGGGTCAATCCACACCGGCGCCACGGTCATCATCAGCGCCATGAAGGCCACCACCACGCCCGTGCCCCACAACCACCACTGGGGCCCCGCCCGGCGCAGCGCCGCATACAGCAGCGCCACCAGCACGGCACCGGCCAGCACCGAAATGCAAAGTGCCACCAGCTGCTCGCCAAACCACGCGCCGAAGGTCTGCGTGGCCATGCCGTAGGCGTGCTCACGCACGAAGCCGGTGTAGATGGTCAGCGGCAACGTCAACAGCCAGCCCGCCGCGGCATAGAAGCCCCCGTACGCGGCGTCGCGCAGCACGGGCTTCTTCAAGCGCCTGGCGGCCCAGTCGCGCACGGCGGTCGAGGGCCGCGTGGCCAGCAACAGCATTGCCACGACCAGACCGGCGAGAAACTCCCAGCCCCTCACCCAGTAACCGCCTTCGTAATAGGCGTTCGAGCGCGCCACGATAGCGGCGGGCAAGCGGTCCAGATACGCCTGCGTGGCAGCGTCTGCATCCAGCGGCAAGCGCGCACGCCAGGCGTCGTCGACCGGCGTGATGTGGAACCCCGCCGGGCCGGACGCCGGCACTGCGGCAGGAGTGGCGGGCTCAGCGGCCGGCGCATTGGCCGCGGCGCCCGCGCCCGCGGCCAGCACCAACGACATCAACACGCCGGCGCACAGGCGAAGAGCCAAGGGCAGCGGGGACAAGTCGTGCAAGGTCGTCATCGCGCGATTCTGCCGGGTGCTGTTGGCATGCCGGGTTGGGGATGGTCAGCGCGCGCGGATATGACCACAGTGGGTGCCCCATCTTGACGCCAGGAGAGTCCCATGAAACTCACGCTTGCCCTGCTTGCCGCGACCACCGTCTGGGCGCTCAGCGCCTGCGGCAAGGCCACCGAAACCGCGACCGAGAAGATGATCGAGTCGCAAATGGCCAAGGAAGGCGGCAAGGCCAAGGTCGACCTGTCCGGCGGAGGCATGAAGGTCACCACGACCGACGCCTCGGGCAAGGTCAGCCAGATGGAGATGGGCACGGCCAAGGTCAGCGAAGCCGACATCGGCCTGCCGTTCTACCCCGGCACCCAGCCCAAGGAAGGCGCGATGACGAAGATCTCGACGCCCGAGGGCAGCGCCGTGACGGTGATGCTGCACAGTGCCGACGCGCCCGACAAGGTGGCGGCCTTCTACCGCGACAAGCTCAAGGGCGCGGCGCAAGGCAAGCAGTTCACCGACATGAGCAGCGGCGACACGCAGATGATGATGCTGATGGATGACGCAAACAAACAGCACACGCAGGTGTCGGTGATGAAGGCCGAGAAGGGCACCGACATCCAGATCATCGCCAACAAGGGCACGGCGAAGTAGGCGCGCTGCGCTGACCGTCAGCTCATGCGCCGATCGTGCACCGATCTTGCGCGGATCGTGCGCACTCTTTTGATGCCGGGTTGTCCGCGTTGCCAGCCGGGTCCCGGCCCGGCGGCCGGGTAACTTTCATTTGCGGCCCCAAGTGAAAGTCACCAAAGCAAAGGGGCTGAATGCAAAACCTCTCAGCTCGTTCTTCGCGCTTGGGCCGCCCGGCCCGGCGGGCCACTTGGAGACTCCGCCAGTGATCGAAGCGACAGCGCACTCGACGAGGCCTTGCTTCGCTCCGCCTTGGATCCAGCGGGTCTGCGCGGG
>JANOPR010000681.1:0-2672 GCA_031421955.1 Burkholderiales bacterium | reverse complement strand
TCCGTCGACACGCGCAGCGGCATCGTGACCGCGCAGGACAGAGCCACGCAGCGCCGCCTCGAGTTCAAGGTCGAAAACGCGATCCTGCTGCGCCGCATCCAGCCTGGTCAGGCGGTGACGGTCGAGCTCGCATCGGGCAAGGCGATGGTCGAAGGCATCGCCGGCCAGTACAACATCGTGGCCGCGGCCGCAGGCGCGGCACCCGCGCAGCCCGCGCCCGTCACTGCCGCGCCGGGTGTGACGCCGGTCCAGCCCGCCGCGCCACCCGCGCAGCCCGCGCCGGCAGGGGTGATCGGGGCTGCACCGCCACCCGCGCCGCGGCCGCCGGCAGCCGGTGTCATCGGCGCAGCGCCAAGCCCCGCACCCTCATTGACGCGCCCACCGACCGCGCCCGCGATCGGTGCCGCGCCATCACCCCTGCAACTTGGGCAGCGGCCGCCAGCGGCACCCGCCGTCGGCGGCGCGCCGCTGCTTGCGCAACAGCCGCAGCCCGCGGCGCCGGTGGGCGCCGCGCCCAGGGCCACTGCGGCCGGGCCTGCGGCGGCAGCCACTGGCGGGCTGAGCGCGCAAACGGCGGCCGGGGTCGGGCGCACGGCGGGCAGCGCCTACCCCTTGCCGTCGATCACAGCGGGCGCGCCCGTGATGGCCAGCGCGACATCGGGACGCCAAGCCCAGCGCGCCAGCTTGCGCGGCAGCGGCATCCATCTGCGCGGCCTCGACGAGATCGACAGCAATACCGCCCTTCCGGAGAGCGCAAAGATCCTGCTGATGATGCACGTCGGCACCCTGCCGGAGAACGCCTCCGATCACTACATCGTCAACCCGCAACTGGCCAGGGAGTGGGCCCAGGCACGCGGCATGGATGTGCCTGCGTCGATGAAGCCGACGAAGAAGAAGAAAAAGAAGAAGAAGTGCGACTGGACTCACTCAGGGGGCTGCGCCGACAAGGTGCAGCAAACCGCGCAAGATATCTGGGACGCGGCGTCCGAGGACTGGAAGCGGGCCTGGGCAGCGAACACCAAGAACCTGGCTGAGAAATGGAACGAAACCCAGGATTGTTTCAAGGACCACCGGCTGCCGCTGGCCGACATCCCGGTGAAGTTCTCGGTCGAGCCCGAGTTTCCTGTGAACCTCGAGAAGTCTGATTCGAGAGGCGGGCAGAGCGGCTCGGCTTCCGGTTCGGCCAAAGGAACGCTGACTGTCGGCCTGCCGGTGCAAGCCGACTTCCGCGCCCAGGTCGAACTGTTCTACATCCCCTGCCTGCCCTTTGCGATCCGCCCGCGCTCGGTGGGCGCCGATGGCAGCATGACGGTCGCGGCCCGTGTCGGAGCCAACGTCGTCGCCACCGGCAACTTCGCTGCCGACTACACGATCCCGCCCGGCGGCGGGCCGGCCATTCCGATCGCCGTGATTCCGATCGTGGTCGCCGGTGTACCGGTGGCGATCCTCGACGTGTCCTTGTATGTCGATGGCAGCGTGCGCGTCGGCGGCGAAGGCCAGCTCGACGGCAAGTTCCAGTTGACCGCACCCTACCGCAGCGATTTCGATTTCGAGTGCAACGGCCACCGCTGTAGCGGAAAGATGAAGAACAAGCCGGTGCCGGTGACGACCACCGAGAACGTGGTGTTGAAAGGCTCCGTTCATGTCCAGCCGGCGATCTACACCGCCCTGCAACTCAGCCTCAATTTCGAGGCCCTGGCCGCGCGCGCGGGACCGCAGCCTTTTCTGTACGGTGAAGTTCGCGGCTGCTCGGCAACGGCCGCCGCGCAGAACAGCGCGGGCCAGTCCAGCGCGCAGGAGTTTCACGCCCTGACGGCCGACCTCGACTGGGGCATCGAGTTCCGCGCCGAAGGCCTGGTGGCCGGCGAGCAGGTGGCGGCCTACGTCGATGAAGTCATGAAGCGGCGCCACATCGCGTTCAACGACATCGCCCCCGGCGGCTCGACGGCGCTGGCGCCGGGCTTGAGCGGCCCGGTGCAACTGGCACCGGCCAGCCCGGGCGCTTTCATCCTGAAATCGCGTCCCTGCCATCCGTTTGCCGACGTCGTGGAATACCGGCTGGCCTGGACCGGCAACGCGGCGCCACCGACGTCGAGTGCGGCGGCGCCGGCGCGGATCCCTGTCGGCCAGGGGGGCAGGGTCGGCCCGGCCCCGCCGCCGGCCAGCCCCGCCTGTACCTGGGGCAGCGGCCAAGCCACCTGCAAGCTCAAGCCCGGCGCCGATGCCGCCTTCACCCTGGTCTGGCCGCAGGCCGGCGCCTACACGCTGACAGCGACGCCCGTGCGCGACGCACATGAGCGCGTGTTCCGCGCCGACCGCGCCACGCAGATGAACATCAACGTGCAGTAAGGAGAGCCGCTCATGAATGCCAGCAACATTGCACTGATCGCAGCCGCATGGCTCGGCCTGGCCGGCCCCGTGGCGGCGCAGGTGACGAGCCCGGGCGGCCCCGACATGGACTCGGCACGTGCCGAGGCCTACGACGGCCCCAAGGCGCGCATCGTGGTCGCCGACTTCGAGGACAAGATGTCGAGCCAGGGCCAGTACCGCGCCGAGTACGGCCGCGGCATGAGCGACATGCTCAAGACCGCGCTGTTCCAGAGCAACCGCTATGTGCTGCTCGAGCGCGAGAAGATGGCCGCCGTCGAAGGCGAACGCGCGCGTCGCGCCGC
>JANOPR010000680.1:0-5829 GCA_031421955.1 Burkholderiales bacterium | reverse complement strand
ATCGGTGTCGTCGCGCACGCGCTCACGCAGGCGGCGTACGCTGTAGGGCATGTAGCGCGCGTCCCTGGTGGGCAGCAGGAGCCGGTCCTCGGCGTAGAACAGAAAGAGAAGGCGGTAGAGGAGGATCAACGAGGCTTCGCGGACGTCGGCCAGATAGTCGGACGTGTAGCGTTGGCGCTGCAAGCGGCCTTGGCCAATTCGTTCCTGTCGTGCTTCCACGTCTCCGCGCGCCAACGCCTCGGCCAAACGCGGGAAAATGTCATCAAAGACTCGCGCGCCCAGGTCTTTGGAAACGCGCTCTTCATACAGCCGTGCCTCGCCGCGCGCATAGACGTGAAAGCTGCGGTTCGCAGAATCCCATGTCTGACTCAGAAATGCGACGCGGCTAATGAAGTGAAAAAACAGCCTGAGCGCGTGAGTCGGCTCGGGATCATCGAGCGAGCGCTGTGTACCCGGCACCGCGAGTGCGCTCGCGAGGTCAACTTCAAAGAACTCCTCCGCGCGCGATCGCGCGTCTTGCCAGTACAGGCGCCACACGGCGCCGTTGGTCAAGATGCCCCACTTCACAGCGCGGTCAGCCATCACATCGACGCGGCTCAGGTAGCGCAGCATCTGCGAGGAAGGAGCGTCGGGATCCTGCGCCTCGGACGGATCGCCGCGGTCGAGGGGGCGCAACCATCGTTTGGCTTCTAGGATCGCCAGGCCATGCCGATAGCGGCGGTCGTCCTTAGGTTCGGCGATCGCGCGTGCTTTGGCCGCACTGTCCGGGAACAGCAGTATGTCCGGCACGTCCTCCCGACGCTTGCCCGACAGGTTGACCTGTGGCAGATAGTCCTCGGCCCAGCCCAGCGCGCGCAGCACGTGCTCGATGACCAACTGCTCGGTCTGAGCTTCGTTGAGCGTCGAACTGGCATCGAGCTCAACAAATATGCTGCGCAGCGCGGCGTCGAAGGCGTCGAAATCCGCTGCAGCCAAGTCTTGCCAAGGTGGCGTTTCCTGGATGCCTCGGAGCAGAAAGTCCTGAGAGAAGAGTTGGCCTTGCATCGACTGCTGCGAAAAGACGCGCGAGTGTAGCCACAGAGGGTTAGATGGGTGGGAATGGGACGGCATTTCCCTGCTTGACCCTTGCTTCGGCTGCGTACCATGCGAGCGCCCGGCGTCATTGCCTGCCGCGGCAGGAGCCCGCATGCATGAATGGCTGAGCCGTTTCGACCATCACTTTCCAGTGCGCTACGCCGCCTGGCTGGCCTGCGCCGTGGGCTTCCTGCTCAGTGCCTTCACCTGGGTCGGCTTCGGCGTCGGTGGCTGGTGGGCGCTGGTGTTCCTGTTCGGCGTCGGCCTGGGCCTGCGCGACACGCGGCAGAAGCGCCACTCGGTGCTGCGCAACTATCCCGTCATCGGTCACCTGCGCTTCCTGGCCGAGTTCATCCGCCCCGAGATCCGCCAGTACTTCATCGAGAGCGATCGCGAGGCCGCGCCGTTCTCGCGCCAGCAGCGCTCGCTGGTCTACCAGCGCTCCAAGGGGGCGCAGGACAAGCGCCCCTTCGGCACCCAGCTCGATGTGCGCGCCGGCGGCTACGAGTGGCTCAACCACTCGCTGGCGCCGACCACGCTGCCCGACCACGACTTTCGCGTCACCATCGGCGACGGCGGCAGCTCGTGCACGCAGCCGTACAGCGCCAGCGTGTTCAACATCTCGGCGATGAGTTTCGGCTCGCTCTCGGCCAACGCGATCCTGGCGCTCAATGGCGGCGCCCAGCGCGGTGGCTTTGCCCACGACACCGGCGAAGGCTCGATCAGCCAGCACCACCGCGTGCATGGCGGCGACCTGATCTGGGAGATCGGCTCGGGCTACTTTGGCTGTCGCAAGGACGACGGAACCTTCGACGCCGACAAGTTCGCCGGCGCGGCGCACGAGCCGCAGGTCAAGATGATCGAGTTGAAGCTCAGCCAGGGCGCCAAGCCGGGCCATGGCGGCGTGCTGCCCGGGCCCAAGGTGTCGGCCGAGATCGCCGCGGCGCGTGGCGTGCCTGTCGGCCAGGACTGCATCAGCCCGGCCCGCCACAGCGCTTTCGACACACCGGTCGAGATGCTGCAGTTCATCGAACGCCTGCGCCGCCTCTCGGGCGGCAAGCCCGTCGGCTTCAAGTTGTGCATCGGCCACCCATGGGAGTGGTTTGCCCTGGCCAAGGCGATGTTGGAGACCGACCTGCTGCCCGACTTCATCGTCGTCGACGGCGCCGAGGGCGGCACGGGCGCCGCACCGCTGGAATTCACCGACCATGTCGGCGCGCCGCTGCAGGAAGGGCTGCTGCTGGTGCACAACACCCTGGTCGGGCTGAACCTGCGCCATCGCGTCAAGCTCGGTTGCGCCGGCAAGGTCATCAGCGCCTTCGACATCGCACGCATGATGGCCCTGGGCGCCGACTGGTGCAACGCGGCGCGCGGCTTCATGTTCGCCCTCGGCTGTATCCAGGCCCAGGCCTGCCACACGGGGCATTGCCCGACGGGCGTGACGACGCAGGACCCGCATCGGCAGCGGGCGCTGATCGTGCCCGACAAGATGGAGCGCGTGTTCCGCTTCCACCAGAACACGCTGGATGCCCTGAAGGAGATGGTGCAGGCCGCGGGGCTTCACCATCCGCACGAGATATCAGCGAGCCACATCGTGCGCCGCACCAGCGAGCAGGAGGTCAAGCTGCTGGCCAACATGCTGCCCTTCCTCAAGCCCGGATCGCTGCTGGCTGCGATGCGCGGCGAGGCCGACTGGCCGCACAACGTCTACCGTGTTTACTGGCCCCTGGCGCGCAGCGACAGTTACTCGGTCACGCGCAGCGAGAGTGAACACGTCTGACCCGACATCGCCCCGCATGCCGGGGGGCCGCGGACACGGGGATGGCAGCGCGGCTCCGGGCTTGGACAATCACGCCAAACCATTCCGACGAATCGCTCCTGCATGACCACGGTATTCATTGCGCGACGCGGCGCCCAGCGCGTGCACGCCGCCCAGGCCCACATCGAGGCCACACGTGAACTCAGGGTCCTGGGCGTGGCCTCCACACTGTTCCGCGCCCGCAGGGCATTGCCCGATCTGGACCCCGACACCGTGCTGATCGACCTGCGCCTGGAGGACGGCGCCGCGCTGAGCCTGGTGCGCAGCCTGCGCGAGCGCCAGACCGAGCGCCCCAAGGTCATGCTGGTGGTCGCGGACCCTGCCGACCCGCTGTTGTTCTCGACCCTGGTGTCCGGCGCCGATGCCTACCTGCTCGAGTCCGACCTGCCGGTGGCGGCCTCGATGTTGCGCCGCCTCGCGGCCGGCGAAGCGGTGATGGCAGCCGCGATTGCCGCGCAGGTGCTTCGCTTCTTCGGCGAGGAGCCCTTGTGGACGGCACCGACCCCCTCGATCGAGGACCGGCGTCTGGACTGGTCCTCGCACCGAGCCAACCCGCTGCAGATGTCGCCTGGCGAGTTGCGCCTGGCGCAGCTGATCTCGCACGGCGTGAGCGTCGGCGAGCTGGCTGTGCGCATGGCGCTGAGCGTCGAGGCGCTGGGCCGGCGCATTGCCAACATCTACCGCAAGCTGAGCTGGGACGTGCGCAGCGGCTCGCTGTCGCTACACGCCGCCTAGATAGCGCCAAGCCGGCGCGGCTCGCGCCGTCAACTCGGGCCAGCGCCGGGCCGCTCCCAAGCGGCCCGAGCTCCCCTCGGGGGGCGCGAGCGCAGCGAGCTTGGGGCCGTCATTTCGGTGGCAGCGTGTCGATGAAGCTCTGGCGCAGGGCCAGCTTGGTGGCCAGGCGCGCCAGGTTCGGGTGTGCCTTGCGCCAATCGATGTGCGCGAAGCGGAAATCCAGGTAGCCCAGGGCGCAGCCGACGGCGATGTCGGCCAGCGACAAGTGGATGCCGGCGGCGAAAGGCTTTTCACCCAGGCCCTGCGCCATGGCGACCACCGAGGCGTTGACCTTGCCCATCTGGCGATCGATCCAGGCGCCGCTGCGCTGGCCCTCGCTGCGCCCGGCCCAGGTCTGCTCGACGCGGGCCTCGATGCAGGCGTCGAGCATGCCGTCGGCCAGGGCTTCCCAGGTGCGCACCTCGGCGCGCTCGCGGCCGCTGGCCGGGATCAGGCGGCCGACCGGCGACAGCGTGTCCAGGTACTCGACGATCACGCGTGAATCGAAAACGGCTTCGCCACCTTCCATCACCAGGCAGGGCACCTTGCCCAGTGGGTTGGCCGTCACGATCGCGTCGCTGGCCCAGACATCTTCCAGCACCAGTTGGTAGTCGAGCTTTTTTTCCGCCATCACGATGCGCACTTTGCGCACATAGGGGCTGGTGAGTGAGCCGAGCAGTTTCATGGTCTTGTTGGAGGTGTCCCTTGGCTGGCGATTCTAGGGTCAGGGCGTTTGCCGTACGCGCAGCACGCCCGGCCTTGGGGGGTGCGGCGCGCAGCGCGCTGCGCGACCGCGCTATTGGGTACCAAAGATCCGATCGCCCGCATCACCCAGCCCAGGCAGGATGTAGCCATGGTCGTTGAGTTCCCGGTCGACGGCACAGGTCGTGACCGGCACATCGGGATGCGCCGCGTGGAAGTGCGCCAGGCCTTCGGGTGCGGCCAACAGGCAGGCGAATCGGATCGAGCGCGGCCGCACGGCCTTGAGCCGCGTGACTGCCGCTGCGGCCGAGTGGCCGGTGGCCAGCATCGGGTCGAGCACGATCACGTCGCGCTGGTCCATCTGCTCGGGCACCTTGAAGTAATACTCGACGGCGGCCAGCGTCTTGGGGTCACGGTACAGGCCGATGTGCCCCACGCGCGCGCCGGGCACGACCTCGAGCATGCCGTCCAGCAGGCCCGCACCCGCGCGCATGATGACCACGAAGACCGTCTTCTTGCCGTCGATCTCGACGCCGGTGCAACGCTCGAGGGGGGTCTCGATCTCGACCGCGTGGGTGGGCATGTCGCGTGTCAGCTCGTAGGCCATCAGCAGGGCGATTTCGTGCAGCAGCGTGCGAAAGCCGCTGGTGCTGCGGTCCTTCTGGCGCATCAGCGTCAGCTTGTGCTGGATCAAGGGGTGGGTCAGGTGATGGATGACGCCCTGGCTCATCATTCAACCTCCGTGCTGCGCACTGTGGCATTTGCCTTGGGAACGGCCCACCGGCTCATGCCGGTGTCCGTGAACGGGTTGCAGCGTGGAGGATACGACGGGGCGCCACCTACAATCGTGGTGCGATGAATCTATCCGCGCTGACCGCCCTCTCGCCGCTCGACGGCCGCTATGCCGCCAAGGTCGCGCCGCTGCGCGCGCTGCTCTCCGAATTCGGCCTCATGCACCGTCGCGTGCAGGTCGAGGTGGAGTGGTTCATCGCCCTGTCGGACGCCGGGTTTGCCGAGTTCGCGCCGCTGTCCGAAGCTGCGCGTGGCTTGCTGCGCGCTCTGGTGCTGCGCTTCTCCGAGACCGACGCGCAGGCCATCAAGGCCATCGAGAAGACCACCAACCACGACGTCAAGGCCGTCGAGTACTGGCTCAAGTCGCGTTTCGACGACCACGCCGAGTTGCACGCTGCCGGTGAGTTCGTGCACTTCGCCTGCACCAGCGAGGACATCAACAACACCAGTCACGCGCTGATGCTCAAGGGCGCGCGTGAACAGGTGCTGTTGCCCGCGCTGGACGGCCTGATCGCCACGCTGGCGGCGCTGGCGCGCCAGCACGCCGCGGTGCCGATGCTCTCGCGCACGCACGGCCAGACGGCCAGCCCGACCACGGTGGGCAAGGAAGTGGCCAATGTCGCCGCGCGCTTGGCCACGGCACGCGCACGCATCGCCGCGGTGCAGCC
>JANOPR010000679.1:0-2266 GCA_031421955.1 Burkholderiales bacterium | reverse complement strand
GCCAGCGCGAGCTGATCATCGGCGACCGCCAGACCGGCAAGACCGCGGTGGCCGTGGACACGATCATCAGCCAGAAGGGTCAGAACATGACCTGCGTCTACGTTGCGATCGGCCAGAAGGCCTCATCGATCAAGAACGTGGTGCGCTCGCTCGAACAGCACGGCGCGATGGACTACACCATCGTCGTCGCCGCCTCGGCCTCCGAGTCGGCGGCGATGCAGTATGTGTCGGCCTATTCGGGTTGCACCATGGGCGAGTACTTCCGCGACCGCGGCCAGGACGCGCTGATCATCTATGACGATCTGTCCAAGCAGGCCGTGGCGTACCGCCAGGTGTCGCTGCTGCTGCGCCGTCCGCCCGGCCGCGAGGCTTTCCCAGGCGACGTGTTCTATCTCCACAGCCGTCTGCTCGAGCGCGCCGCGCGCGTCAACGCCGACTATGTCGAGAAGTTCACCAAGGGCGCCGTCAAGGGCCGTACCGGATCGCTGACCGCGCTGCCGATCATCGAGACGCAAGCCGGCGACGTCTCGGCCTTCGTGCCGACCAACGTGATCTCGATCACCGACGGCCAGATCTTCCTGGAGACCAGCTTGTTCAACGCCGGCATCCGCCCGGCCATCAACGCCGGCATCTCGGTGTCGCGGGTCGGTGGCGCGGCGCAGACCAAGCTGGTCAAGAACCTGTCGGGCGGCATCCGCACCGACCTGGCGCAGTACCGCGAGCTGGCCGCCTTCGCGCAGTTCGCCTCCGACCTGGATGCTGCGACGCGCAAGCAGCTCGACCGCGGCGCGCGCGTGACCGAACTGCTCAAGCAGGCGCAGTACTCGCCGCTGTCGATCTCGCAGATGGCCGCCTCGCTGTTCGCGGTCAACAAGGGCTTCATGGACGACATCGAAGTCAAGCGCGTGCTGGCCTTCGAGCACGGCCTGCACCAGCACCTGAAGTCCAGCCACGGCGCGCTGATGGCCAAGCTCGAGGCCGACAAGGCGATCGACAAGGCGGGCGAGGAAGAGCTGAACGGCGCCGTCACCGCGTTCAAGAAGTCCTTCGCCTAGATATGGACCACCCCCGTTGCGCCTTCGGCGCTCCCCCTCAAGGGGGCACCGCCAGCAGACCGGCAGAGCCGGATCTGCGGCGGTTGCTCGATTGCGACTGTGGCGTGTTTGACTGGAGTGCCTGATGGCAGTCGGCAAAGAGATTCGCACCAAGATCAAATCGGTGGAGAACACCAAGAAGATCACCAAGGCCATGGAAATGGTCGCTGCCAGCAAGATGCGCAAGGCGCAGGAACGCATGCGCGCGGCGCGGCCCTACAGCGACAAGGTGCGCAACATCACGGCCAACCTGGCGCGCGCCAACCCCGAGTACAAGTCGCCGTACATGCGTGCGACCGGCACTGCCAAGGCGGTCGGCTTCATCGTCGTCACCACCGACAAGGGACTCTGCGGCGGCCTGAACACCAACGTGCTGCGCGCGCTGACCACCAAGATGCGCGAGGCCAAGGACGCCGGCAACAGCATCGTCACGGTGGCCATCGGCAACAAGGGCAACAGCTTCCTGAACCGCATCGGGGCCAACGTCATCTGCCACGCGGTGCAGCTCGGCGACGCGCCGCACCTCGAGAAGCTGATCGGCCCGGTCAAGGTCATGCTCGATCAGTTCGTCGAGGGCAAGCTCGACGCCGTGACCCTGTGCTACACCAAGTTCATCAACACGATGAAGCAGGAGCCGCTGACCGAGGCGCTGCTGCCGCTGTCGGGCGAGCACCTGGTGCAGACCGACGCCGAGAAGAGCGCCTACGCCTGGGACTACATCTACGAGCCCGACGCGCCGGCCGTGATCGACGAGCTGCTGACGCGCTACGTCGAAGCCCTGGTGTTCCAGGCCGTGGCCGAGAACATGGCCTCGGAGCAGTCCGCGCGCATGGTCGCGATGAAGGCGGCCACCGACAACGCCGGCAGCCTGATCAGCGAATTGAAGTTGATCTACAACAAGACGCGCCAGGCGGCGATCACCAAGGAATTGAGTGAGATCGTCGGCGGTGCTGCGGCTGTTTAACGAATTGCAGAATCAAAGAACCGAAGGAACGAAGATGGCCAATACCCAAGCCGCCCAAGCCACCCAAGCCAAAGGCAAGATCGTCCAGTGCATCGGCGCCGTGGTCGACGTGGAATTCCCGCGCGACGCGATGCCGCGCATCTACGACGCGCTCAAACTCGAAGGCACCGCGCTCACGCTAGAAGTCCAGCAGCAGCTCGGCGACGGC
>JANOPR010000678.1:0-4096 GCA_031421955.1 Burkholderiales bacterium | reverse complement strand
GCCAGCGCCGGGGTTCGGACTGCGACGCCCCGCTGCGCGGGGTCCGCTCTGGTGCTCGGGCTCGAGGTCGGCGCGCGCAGCGCGCTTCGTGATCTGACTCGTTGCGTCTGTTCGACCACAACGAGCGCAGCGAGTGGAGGGAGTTACGCAACGGGGCCCCGAGTCCGAGCACCGCAGTGCAGTCGGTGTACCCACCGACCGCCTCACCGAAGCGCCCGGCGGCTGCCCAGCCTCGGCCTTGCGTGCGCAGACCGTCGAGGCCTTCATCGCAGACCTTGAAGGTCGGCAACGGGCCGCAAGCCGCTGTTCGTTCCTATGCGATTGAACGCGACTCGGTATGAGTCAGGGCAGCAACACCGTCGAGCCGGTCGTCTTGCGCGCCTCCAGGTCACGGTGCGCCTGTGCCACGTCGGCCAGCGGGTAGCGCTGGTCGATACGGATCTTCACCGCGCCGCTGCCGACCACCGCAAACAGCTCGTCGGCCATGGCCTGTGTGGCATCGCGCGTGGCGATGTGCGTGAACAGGGTCTGCCGCGTCACGTACAGCGAGCCCTTGGGGCCCAGGATGCCCGGCGCAAACGGCGCCACCGGCCCAGAGCTGTTGCCGAAGCTGGCCATCAGGCCGAACGGGCGCAGGCAGTCGAGACTCTTCTCGAAGGTGTCCTTGCCGACCGAGTCGTAAACCACCTTGACGCCCTTGCCGTCTGTAATGGCCTTGACGCGGGCCACGAAGTCTTCCTTGCTGTAGTCGATGGCATGCGCGGCGCCATGCTCAAGCGCCAGGGCGCATTTGGCCGCACTGCCCGCCGTGCCGATCAATTGCAGGCCCAGCGCCTTGGCCCACTGGCAGGCGATCAGGCCAACGCCACCGGCGGCCGCGTGGAAGAGCACGAAGTCGCCGGCCTGCAGGCCCTGAACCGGCAGCGTGCGCTTGAGCAGGTATTGAGCAGTCAGGCCCTTGAGCATCATGCCCGCCGCGGTATCGAACGCAATGCCGTCGGGCAGCTTGCACACCGTCTTGGCGGCCATCACGCGCACTTCGCTATAGCTGCCTGGCGGATTGCTGGCGTAGGCCGCGCGGTCGCCCACTTTCAAGTGCGTGACGCCCTCGCCCACAGCCTCGATCACGCCCGCGCCTTCCATGCCCAGATTCAGCGGCAGCGGGTTCGAGTACAGCCCGGTCCGTTGATAGACGTCGATGTAGTTCAAGCCGCAGGCATGGTGGCGGATGCGCACCTCGCCGGCGCCGGGCGCGCCGACCTCGACGTCGATCATCTTTATCACTTCGGGGCCGCCGTACTGCTGGATCTGAATGGCTTTGCTCATCACGTGCTCCTGGTTTCACTGCCGAAAGGTCGAAGGTTACGCGAGCGGCGAGAATCATGCAGAGATGACGACCCCTTGCTCACTTCGCTCGCGTCCCCCGCGGGAAGCTCAGGCCGCTTGGGTCGGCCCGGCGCTGGCCTGAAATGAAACGCCTGGTCCAAGCCCCCAACCTCGCGCTGGCCTGCCTGTGGTGCGACATGCTCGAGCAGGCCGGCTTCGACGTCAGCGTGCAGCGCGCATACGCCAGCAGCATTGCCGGCGAGATCCCGCCCGACCAGGCCCTGCCGGAAGTATGGGTCCATGACGACGCGCGGCTCGACGAGGCGCGTGCGCTGCTCGCACAGCTGCAGCGTCCCGCCTGGCGCCATTGGGTATGCCGCAGCTGCAACGAGCGCATCGACGGCCCCTTCGAGCAGTGCTGGCAGTGCGGCGCGGCCATGCCTGCATGAGGTGGCGCACAGCGTTGTTGATGACGGTGCCGCCGCTGATGTGGGCCGGCAACGCGGTGGTCGGCCGCATGCTGGTCGGTCATGTGCCGCCGCAGATGCTGAACTTCTCGCGCTGGATGTTGGCGGCCCTGCTGCTCGCGCCGCTGGGCTGGCATGCGTTGCGCCACCTGCGCGAGATCGCCTCGGCCTGGCCCTACCTGTTGGCGATCGGCTGCCTGGGCGTGGGCGCCTACAACGCACTCCAGTATCTGGCGCTGACCACGACCACGCCATTGAATGTGACGCTGATCGCGGCGTCGATGCCGCTGTGGATGCTTGCCGTGGGTGCCGTCGGTTTCGGCCAGCACCCGGCGCGACGGCAGATCGCTGGCGCGGTGTTGTCGCTGGCCGGTGTCGTGCTGGTGGTCTCACGCAGCTCCTGGACGACAGGGGTTCAGGTGCAATGGGTCTCGGGCGACGTCTACATCCTGATCGCCGCTCTGTGCTGGGCCACCTACAGCTGGCTGCTGGCGCAACCCCCGCCGGCCCTGCGGCCGCCGTCGCGCGCGACACTCCAGGCCTGGGGCTGGGCCGGCATTCTCCTGGTGCAGATGCTGTTCGGGCTGCTCGCAGCCGGCAGCGCAGCGATTGGCGAGGCGGTATTGCTCGACCACGCCGCGGTCGACTGGCGCAACGGCTGGCTGCTCGCTGCGCTGCTGTTCCTCGCGGTCGGCCCGTCGATCCTGGCCTATCGCTGCTGGGGTCTGGGCGTGGCGCTGGGCGGGCCTGCGCTCGCGTCGTTCTTTGCCAACCTCACGCCTTTGTTCGCAGCGCTGCTTTCCGCACTGCTGCTGGGCGAAGCGCCGCGCGGCTACCACGCCATGGCCTTTGCATTGATCGTCGGCGGCATCGTCGTCTCGTCGCGGCAATCCCGATGACCTTGACGCGGCGCCAGTGGCTCCTGCTCAGCACGCTCACCCTGTTGTGGGGGCTGAACTGGCCGATGATGAAGTTCTCGCTGCGCGAGATCACCCCGCTGTATTTTCGGGCTCTGACGATGGGCGGCGGCACGCTCACGCTGATCGCCTTCTTCAGCTGGCGCGGCGTGCCGCTGGGCGTGACGCGCGCCCAGGCCCTGCGCCTGGCGTGGCTGGCGCTGCCCAACATCATCGGCTGGCACCTGTGCTCGATCATCGGCCTGTCGCAGTTGCCGGCCGGCCGCGCCGGCATCCTGGCCTTCACGATGCCGGTGTGGACCGTCCTGCTGACCGTGCTGCTGTTCGGCGAACGCATGAGCCCGCGCTCGTGGCTGGCCGTGGTCGCGGCCATCACTGCGGTGGGTCTGCTGGCCGCCAATGAGTTGCTGACGCTGTCGGGCCAGCCGGTCGGCATCCTGTGGCTCCAGGCCGCCGCACTGTGCTGGGCGCTGGGCACGGTGCTGATGCGGCGCAGTTCACTGCCGCTGCCCACCGAGACCATGACGGTGTGGATGATGGTTTACGGCTCGATCGTCTTCTGGGCCGTGGCACCGCTGGTCGAGCCCTGGCCGGCCTGGACCGAATGGCACGCGGCAACCTGGTGGTCGCTTGGGTACGGCGTCTTCCTCAACTTCGGCTACGCGCAGGTGATCTGGTTTGGCCTGGCGCGCGCCCTGCCGGCGCGGGCCAGCGCGTTCTCGGTGATGGCCGTGCCGGTGGTCGGTATCGCCTCGGCCACGCTCATCGTCGGCGAGGTGCCGCACCCCACGGACTGGCTGGCGGCACTGCTGATCGCGCTGGCGATCGCCAGCGCCACCGGCGCAGGGTTGCGACGCGGGCGCGGCGACAATCCTGCGCCATGAGCGTGCGCCCGACCCTGGCCCTGATTGCTGCACTCGACCGCCGGCGCGCCATCGGCCGCGGCGGCGCGCTGCTATGGCATGAACGCGAGGATCAGAAGCACTTTCGCACCGTGACGATGGGCTGCCCGGTGATCATGGGTCGCAAGACCTGGGACTCGCTGCCGGTGAAGTTTCGACCCTTGCCGGGGCGGCGCAACATCGTGCTCACGCGTGATGCGGCGTGGTGTGGTGCCGGTGCCGAGGTCGCGGTATCGCTGGACGCAGCGCTGGCGCTGAGCGCCGACGCCGCCAAGGTCTTCGTGATCGGCGGCGGCGAGTTGTACGCGCTGGCCCTGCCTCAGGCTGACGAACTGGTGCTGACCGAGATCGAGACCACCTTCGACGACGCGGATGCCTACTTTCCGGCCTTTGACAGCGCCACCTTCACCGAAGTCGCACGCCAGACGCGCAGCACCGCGCAGGGCCAGCGCTACGCCTTCGTCACCTACCGCCGCAAGCCATG
>JANOPR010000677.1:0-2205 GCA_031421955.1 Burkholderiales bacterium | reverse complement strand
CAGCGCGGCGCGGTCGGCCGTGCTGTTGGTGGCGTTGGCCGATTGCACGGCCAGCTCGCGCATGCGCTGCAGCATTTCGCCGACCTTGCCCAGCGCGCCTTCAGCGGTTTGCGCCAGAGAGATGCCGTCGTTGGCATTGCGGGCCGCGACGTTCATGCCCTTGATCTGGGCATTCATGCGCTCCGAAATCGCCAGGCCGGCGGCGTCGTCCTTGGCGCTGTTGACACGCAGACCCGAGGACAGGCGCTGCATCGAGGTGGCCAAGGAGTTCGCTGAACCGCCCAGATTGCGCTGAGCGTTGAGCGAAACGACGTTGGTGTTGACTGACATACCCATTTGAAAATCTCCTGGTGGTTGATGGACCGCCGGCAATAGCGCCGGACGTTTGAGGTGCCCAGGGCGGTCTTTCCCCGAGCTTCGCCCGACGCCTGTCGATGGGTGCTTTCGTTCACCCGCTCGGCCGGCTGTCCGGACCACGGTCTGGAAATCTCCTCGCCGTTGGTTTGCTTATCGGCGGGCATTTCCTGCGACTTGAGCTTGTCAAGCAAGAAAGCGTCTGCTTTTCACGTTCGGGCCGGTGGCCTTTGCGCCGTGCGCACGGTGTCGGCGCGCTTGTCTTGATGCCGCCTGGCGCTGCTTGGCCGAGGGCCCAGCGAAGCCTCATCGGCATTCGCGCGCCCGACCTGAGGCGCGCCGCGGCGCAAGCGGGCGCCAGAGCCGCAGGCGTGGGTACGGTGTGCCGTATGCCTCACGCAGGGCGCCCGTCGCCGTCAGGCTGCGGCGCCTGTCCAGTAAGCTTGCCGCCATGTCCGAGGCCGCGCCGCCGCAGTTGTCAGTCCATAGCCCAGAGGCCTTGCCGGCCGGCACGCGCGTGGCTGAGTTCGAAGTGCGCCGCCTGCTGGGCTGCGGTGGCTTCGGTATGGTTTACCTGGCTTGGGACCACGCGCTGGAGCGCGAAGTGGCGCTCAAGGAGTACATGCCGGGCACGCTGGCCGGCCGCGGCGCGGGCCTGCAGGTCTCGGTGCGCTCCAGTTCAACCGCCGAGACCTTTGCGGTCGGCCTGCGCTCCTTCATCAATGAGGGGCGGTTGCTGGCGCGCTTCGACCACCCCTCGCTGGTCAAGGTGTATCGCTTCTGGGAGGACAACGGCACGGCCTACATGGTGATGCCCTACTACCCGGGCCGCACCCTGCGCCAGGTGCGCGAAGGCATGATCGTGCCGCCCGGCGACGCGGTCTGCCGGCGCGTGCTCGATGGCTTGTTGTCGGCACTGGAGACGCTGCACCGTGAAGGCGTGTACCACCGCGATGTGTCGCCCGACAACATCCTGCTCAACGACGAGAGTCTGCCGGTCCTGCTCGACTTCGGCGCGGCGCGCCGCGTGCTCGGAGACGAGACCCAGGCGCTGACGTCGATCCTGAAACCGCATTACGCGCCGCTCGAGCAGTACGCCGACGGCAACTCGATGCGCCAGGGCCCGTGGACCGACCTGTATGCACTCGGCGGCACGATGTATTTCATGATCACGGGCGACAAGCCCGTGGCCGCCGCGTCGCGCGCGCTTCACGACGACCAGCCGCGCTTGAGCGCAACCGGATCGCGCGACTGTTCGCCCGCGCTGCTGGCGGCAATCGACTGGATGCTGGCGCTCAAGCCGCCGGAGCGCCCGCAAAGCGTGCACATGCTGCGCGACGTGCTCGAAGGCCGCATCACGATGCCGGGGCGACAGGCGGCCGACAAGACCGTGCCCGGTGTGGCCGCGCGCGAGACACCGGCCGCACAGCCACCGCGGACCGACATCGACCTTGGCACCCCCGACGCGGCCGGAGCGGCCGCGCCGTCGCCGGATCAATCGGGCGCAGTGACGGTGGTCCAGCTGCCGCCGTCGGCGCCGCCGTCGCAAGCGGCTGCTGCCACGGGCGCAGCCGCGGGCGTCGCGTCGGCGGCGGCGACCACGGCCATCCTGACCGCGGTGCGGCGCCAGTCGCAGGCCATGTTGTGGCTGCTGGGCGCGCTCGTGCTTCTCAACATCCTGGCCTGGTGGTGGATCATGCGACCCGCCCCGACCGAGCCTGCAGCGCAGGCCGCGCCCATGGCTGCGCCGGCCTTGGCGCCCTCAGCGCCGGCTGCCGCTGCGTCGGCGCTACGCCTTGATGCCGCGGGCACCGAAACGATCCTGTCGATCCTGCCGGCGCGCAATGCGGC
>JANOPR010000676.1:0-4024 GCA_031421955.1 Burkholderiales bacterium | reverse complement strand
ACGACACCTTCCGCCACCTGGGCGAACAGCCCCCCGCGGGCGGTGCGCTCGACGATCCGGCGCGCATGGTCGGCAACGGTGCGACCGCGGGCGCCAACGTCGCGCTGCACGACGTGGCCTGCGGCGACACGCTGGTGCTGTGCAGCGACGGGGTGCACAAGTTTCTCGACAGCGACGCGTGGTCCCAGGTGCTGACGCAGCGCGATTCGCTGGCACAGCGCTGCGAGGATCTGATCGCCCGGGCGCGTGCCCATGGCAGCGTCGACGACGCGACCGTGCTGGTCGTGCAACGCACGGCCATCAGCTTGCCGCGGCCGCGCTGGATCACGCGCTGGGCCGGATCCGGCGGATCCGCCGACACGCCGAGGAACGCTCGATGACACCCGCCGATACCGATCGGGTCTTCGGCCGTGGCCGCCTGCGCATGGTCACCGGCGAGCATGTCGAAGTATTTCGCGAGGCTTCGCAGCCCGGCGAACGGCGGCGCTATACCAAGCGCTTCCTGGCCACCGCCGCGGGTGACTTTCGGGACTGGACCGAGCGCGAATGGCGCATCCTGGCGCGCCTGGTCGGCCACGGCATCGGGCCGGTGCCCGATGTCGTGCAGTTCGATCGCGGCGCCGCCGACCGGCCGGCGCTGGTGCAGACCTACGATGCGGGCATCACGGTCGACCATTGGGCCACGGTGTTGCCGGTGCAGCGCGACGGCGTCTTGCTGCGCCATGTGTTCGAAGACTGCGCGCATTGGTGGGCCCTGGCACGCCACTGCCTGGTCGCCCTGGACGCGATCCACGAGCTGCAGCTTGTGCACCTGGACCTGAAGGCCGACAACGTCTGCATCCCGTTCGAACCGACGGATTACAACCCGCGGGCACCCGGCCAGTTGCTGAGACCGCGTTTCGAGCAGATCGCGCTGATCGACTTCGCGTTCTCGCTGGTCTCCGGCGAAACACTGACGCGTGCGCTGCCCATCGCGCGCCAGCACGATTACGTCTATCAGTCGCCACGCCTGCTGCAAGCGCTGGAGGCAGGCAGCCGGGGCGACCTGTTACCGACGCGCCAGCTCGACTGGCGTTGCGATGTGTTCAGCCTGGCCGCCATGTTGCGCCGCTACCTGCCCGATCCTGAGGCACCGCTCGAAGGCACCTGGACTCGCCCGCGCCATGCGCAGGCGCGCGCCCTGGTGCGCCGATTGCTGGAGGCCCACGATGCCGTCCAGCCTGCGCAACGACCGCATCTGGATTTGCTCGCCCTGACCGCGCATGCGCTGCACGACGACGAACTTGCCGAGTCGCTGTCGCGCGGCTGGACATTGGCCATCGACAGCGAAGCAGCCAGCGACGGTTGGCCGACCCCGGTGACCCGCATCGCCATGCCGGTCAGCGTCGACATTCGGGCCGACCCGTTGGCCACACTCCGGCCGGACCAGACCCCGCAGGGGGCTGGGCGCGCAGGCCGTGTGGCGGCGGCTGCGCTGGTGGCGTCGATGGCCGCGATCGGTGCGCCCCTGCTTTACGACAGCTGGTCAGCGGCGCGCGAGCGCGAACTCGCAGAGGCTGCGCAGGCAACGCAGGTAGCGCAGGCAACACAAGCCGCGGCAGACTTTGCGCCGCCGCGCGTGCCCACGTCGCCGAGCCAACCCCGGACGGACGCCGTCGCATCCCCCGAGCACGCCGACATGGCCGCCGCGACGGCAGGACCCACACCCACACCCACACCCACACCATCTCCAGCCGTTGCGCCTGCCCTTGCCAAGGTGTCTGCACATGCTGCCGCTCCTGCGGTGCGGCCGCCCGCGACGGTTGCCAGAGTGACTTCCGCTGAAGCGGGCACGGCAGCGCCGGCAACCCGCGTGCGGGCTCGCGCGAGTGCAAACCCCGTCACGCGGATGTCAACCAGGCCGGTACTGCCCGTGTCCGAGCGCGAACGGGCCTTGGCGTGGCTCACGATGCGCGGCCCCGCACCGCGGTCCGCAGCGCGTCCTGGGCCGGGTGTGGCTTCAGCCGTTGCGCCGGCGCCAGTACCGACGCTGGCAGCGGCGGCACCAGCCAGCGCCACCGCGTCGGCCCGGCCGGCGGTGGCATGGGCCACGCCCACACCTGCGCCCGCATCCGAACCTGTCCCTGCGCCAATGCCGACCCAGGCGCCGGTGCCCGCACCCGCAACTGCACCCATGCCAACCGACCTGGCCCTGCGCGCTGGCGAGGTGATAGGACGCGATCTGCCGCGCGTCGTGCAACGCGTCGAGCAGCGCGTACTGCGGGTGATGGACATCGCGGCCCAGCGCGATACGGCACGGCAGGATGACCAGATTCGGCGCGCGGCCAGCGCCATCCGGGACAACACCGACGTGCCGCTGCCGGTTGCCGAGTTGGCGGCAGACGACGCCCGCCAACTCCATGAAGCGGCACGGGCGGCGTATTGGCGGCGCGGCAGCGCGCGCGAGGCCCACTCCCACGAGTTGAAGGCATTCGGCGCCAACCCGCGCGACGCCGACGTCGTCAGCAGCCTGGCGTTCCTGTCGCTCAAACAGCAGCCACCGCAAGTCGACATGGCGCGTCAGATGGCACTCTATTCACTGAGCCTGCACGACGCCAGGAATGCGGGTGGGCGCATCGAAGACTGGACCACACTGGCCATCGCCAGCGCGCTGTTGGGCCGCGACCGCGACGCTCGAAGTGCCTGGTACATCAGTTTGGTACTCGCGCCGCAGGCTGAGCGGCAGTGCAGGGCAGCCGTCAATGCCTACGCCCTGTACGGCGACCGGCTGCGCGCATCCGTTGAAGCCATGTTGTACCGCGCCCATACATCCGGGCGGGCGGAAGGGTCGGCATTTTGCGAGTGGCCACCCCATTGGACGGCGCAGCGCCCGACCCGGTGACGCGCCAGTCGCGGCCACTCGAGTGACCGCCCAGCCCAGCTTCGGGCCAGCCGCGGAGGGATCCGCCTGCGAAGCCCCAGGCGCCGCATGGGCAGGCATGATGGTCAGGCCAACCCTGGCGCAACGAGGACTGCATGCCCCTGTTCGACCAAGCCGCGCTCAACGACGGCGTCAGCAAGCGCGAGGTTTTCGGCTGGGCGATGTACGACTTCGCCAACTCGGGCTACACGACCGTCGTGTTGACGGCGGTGTTCAACAGCTACTTCGTCGGCGTCGTTGCCGGCCAGGCCGACTGGGCCACGCTGGCCTGGACGCTGGCGCTCGGTCTGTCCAGCGCGCTGGTCATGCTGGTGATGCCGGCCCTGGGTGCCTATGCCGATCTGCGGGCGGCGAAGAAGCGGCTGCTGGCGCTGAGCACCGTGGCCTGCGTGGCCATGACGGCCGTGCTGGCACTGGTCGGCCCGGGCGACCTGGCCTTGGCCGTGGTGGCGATCGTGCTGTCGAACCTGTTCTATTCGATCGGCGAGACGCTGACCGCGGCCTTCCTGCCCGAGCTGGCGCGGCGCGAGGCGCTGGGCAAGGTGTCGGGCTGGGGCTGGAGCTTCGGCTACTTCGGCGGCATGCTGTCGCTCGGGCTGTCACTGGCCTACGTGACCTGGGCACAGGGCCAGGGTCAGCCGGCGACGCAGTTCGTGCCGATCACGATGCTGATCACGGCCTCGGTCTACGGCTTCGCGTCGCTGGCCACCTTTGCGCTGTTGCGCGAGCGGGCGCTGCCGCAGGGCGGCACGGCCAACGGCATTGCGGCCTCGCTGGCGCGCCTGCGCCAGACCTGGCGCGAGTCGCGGCGCTATCGCGACTTCTCGTGGTTGCTGGCCTGCGCCACGGCGTACCAGGCCGGCATCGCGGTCGTGATCACGCTGGCCGCGGTCTATGCCCAGCAGGTGTTCGGCTTCACGCAGGCGCAGACCATGATGCTGGTGCTGCTGGTCAACATCGCGGCGGCCGTCGGCGCGTTCGCCTTCGGCTACTGGCAGGACCGCACGGGCCACAAGCGCGCGCTGGGCGTGACGCTGGTGGGCTGGATCGTGATGACCGTGATTGCCGCCCTGGCCACCACCAAGGGCGTGTTCTGGGGCGCGG
>JANOPR010000675.1:0-4808 GCA_031421955.1 Burkholderiales bacterium | reverse complement strand
TGCCGCATCCTGTTTGAGCGTAGCGCGGCGCAGCAAGCGAAGCGAGTTATGCGGCACGACCCGAAGGCGAGCACCGCAGGGCACCCCGCGCAGCGGGGCAAGCCGTCTGAGCCCTGCACAGGCCGCGCCCGGCGCCTTGCTTGCGCTGACGGTGACGAATGCGCATTGCGGACGATCGCCAACAGCCGCAACGGGCCGGGAGCCGCCATCCAGTCGTGTCGGAGGCAGTTCATCTCGCCGCCGCCGTCTTCTGGTCCGTGATCACTTCCATGCCGGCTTGCAAGTCGCCGCCGGTGATCTCCGTCATGCGGCCGTCGCTGATGCCGGGGGTGACGGCGACTGCCGCCGCGGCGCCGTCGCGCAACACCCAGACCTGGCGCGCCTGCGCCGTGCTGGCCCCGGCTGCGGCCGAGCGGCGGGTGTTGCCGCCGCGCGGAACGCGCGGCAACAGGCTGCCGACGATGCCGCCGCTGGCCGCGGGCCGGGCGGCATCGGCAGCGGTCTTCGGTGCGAAGCGCAGCGCGCTGTTGGGCACCAGCAGCACGTCGTTGCGCTGGGTGGCGACGATGGTCGCGCTGGCGCTCATGCCGGGGCGCAGGCTCAAGTCGCTGTTGTCGACTTCGAGATGCGTAAGGTAGGTGACGACGTTGTCGGTGATGGTCGAGCCGAAAGCCACCCGCGTGACCTTCGCCGGGTACTTGCGCCCGGGGCGCGCGCTGACCGTGAAGCTGGCCCTTTGTTCGACCTTGACCGAGCCGACATCGGCCTCATCGACATAGACCTGCAAGCGCAACTGCGCCAGGTCTTCGGCCAGGCTGAATAGCGTCACCGCCTGCAGCGACGCGGCCACGGCGTTGCCGGGATCGACATTGCGCGTCAGCACCACGCCATCGGACGGTGCGCGGATCGAGGCCTTGCTCTGGTTGATGCTGTCGGTGGAGAGCTGCGCCTGCGCTTCGGCCACGCCGGCGCGGGCGCTGGCGCCGTCGGCGACGGCGCGCGCGAGCGTGGCGCGGGCGCCGTCGAGCTCGGCCTTGGAGGGCACCTTGCCTCCCGACAGCCGCGACACTTCCTCGTAGCGGCCCAGGCTGGCCTGGGCTTCGTTGACGGTGGCCGCACTCTGCGCGACGCGGGCGTTGGCGGCGGCCAGCGCGGCGCGCGAGCGCAGGATCTGGTCGCGCAGCTTGGCGGTGTCGAGTTCGACCAGCACCTGGCCCTTCTTGACGCGGTCATTGACATCGACGTTGACCTTCAGCACGGTGCCCGAGAGTTCGCTGCCGATGTTCACAGTGCGGGTGGGCTGCAGCGTGCCGTTCGCGGTCACGGTAAGGGTGAGATTGCCGCGCGCCACGCTCTGCGTGATGTAGCTCGGCGCGGCGTCGGCCGTGCGCTGCTGCTGCCACCACGCGAGCCCCGCTGCAAGCAGAGCCAGCAGCAAGGTGCCGGCCCATAAGGCCGGACGGCGAAACCAGGCGCGGGCCGCAGGTTCGTCGAGCAGCGCGGCCAAGTCGGTCTTGGGCTTGCCGTCGGTGGGCGCTGGCGCAACAGCGGGGGGTGTCGTCGGTGGGTTCGTGGTCATGGTGTCTGGCGGGCGATCGGGCCTGCAGTCGGTTCCGCAATGGCGTCGCCGCCGTCGGCGCTCCAGCCGCCGCCGAGCGCCTTGTACAGGCGCACATGGTCGGCACTGAGATCGGCGCTCGCGGCAATGACGCTGTCTTGCGCATTGCGCTGCGTGCGCTGGGTCTCAATCACGGTCTGGAAGTCCACCAGACCGCTGCTGTAGCGCTGGCGGGCCAGCAGCGCGGCGTTGGCTGCGGCATCGGCGGCCTCGCGCAGGCGCGCCAGGCGCTCACGGTCGCCGCGCAGCGCAACCAACGCATCTTCGACATCCTTCAGGGCCGTCAACACCGCGGCCTGGTAGGCGACGTTGGCCTGGTCGAGCGCGGCCTGCTGCGCCCGCACTTGCGAGCGCGCGGCGCCACCATCGAACAACGGCCACGAGACGCTGGCCAGGACGGCGCTTGCGAGCGCCGCGCCGCTGCCCAAACTGCCGAGCGTCAGCGCGCTCAGGCCCAGGTTGCCGCTGAGACGAAAGCTCGGCAGGCGCGCTGCATCGGCCTGCGCCACCCGCGCCAGCGCGGCGCTCACCTGGTGTTCGGCGGCGCGCACATCGGGGCGCTGTCGCAGCGTCTGGGCGGGGATCGCGAGCACCAGGTCGCCCGCGGCTTGCGGCACGGGCGCGGCGGGCAACAACAGCGCCAGCAAGGCGGCCGGTGGCCGGCCCGTCAACACCGCCAGCGCATGCGCACTTTGTTCGATGCTGCTCTGCAAGGCCGGCAGTTGCGCGCGGGTCTGCTCGGCCGCCGCGCGCGCCTGCTCGCCTTCGAGCGACGACAGCAGCCCGGCCTGCACGCGCCACTGCGTGAGCTGCAGCGTCTCCTGCTGGCCGGCCAGGTTGTCGCTGGCGATCGCCAGGCGCGCCTGCGTGCCGCGCAGCGTGATGTAGGCCAGGGCAACCTCGGCCGCGGTCGATACCTGCACGTCGCCAAGCGTGGCTTGGCGTGCGCGCGCTGTGGCGTCGCTGGCATCGAGCGCGCTGCGATGGCCACCGAAGACATCGGGCTCCCAGCTCGCATCCAGGCCGGCGCGAAAGTTGTTCCCGCTGTTGCCGTTGCTGCGGCTGCGCTGCACCGAGGCCGAGCTGCCCAGCGTGGGCAGCAGCCCCGCCGCCGACACATCGCGCAGCGCCCGCGCCTGGCGCAACGCCGCCTGTGCGCCGGTGACATCGGTGTTGGCCAGCAAGGCCTGGCTCACCAGTTGAGCCAGCAGCGGGTCGTCGAAACGCGACCACCATTGCGCCAGCACGGTGGCGTTGGCCGCACCCGCTGCCGTGGTGGTCGACCACGCCGCCGGCACCTCGACAGCGATCGGCGCGGCCGGCGGCGCCAGCCCCGCACAGGCGCACAGGGCCAGCAGCGGCAACAAGAGCGCCGTGCGCGCAAAGGCGGGGCGAGCAGGTCCCGGACGGGGTGTAATTGGCATGGGTTCGAGTCTGTGGGCGTTGTGCAGCGCCGGTGTTTGTGCAAGGTCAAGCGTTGTAAAGCCGACCGGGCTGCGGCCTGCCCCGCCGCAACCTTGTCGATGTTGCGCAACGCCGGCACCGGCGGTCTGTGCGGCGGCGAACCGAGCGAGTTGCACGCCCCCGGTGCAAGGCCCTGCGCGCAGGCGGTCAGCTCGCGGCCCGCCGCAGCGCGACTGGCCGGAGCGCCTGCGCGGTTGCCTACGCGAAGTCGGTCATCATCAGCGCGCGCGCATGGATCTCGCGGCGCAGCGCCAGGGCACGCCGCAGCGCGGTCAGGTTGGTCAGCGTCACCGCCACACCGTCGTGCAGGCGCAGGACGGCGTGGCGCAGGACCTCGACCGAGTCGTTGGTTTCGATGCGTTGTTGCACGTCGCAGGCCGCGCCGTACTCGACCACGCGCCAGTAATGGTTGAACAACTCGCCGCGGCCGGGGCGGCCGGCCAACACCTCGACCAGTCGCTGGCCGATCAGGCCGCCGGCACGGCCGCACAGCATCTGCGTGGC
Source organism: Burkholderiales bacterium (assembly GCA_031421955.1). GTDB lineage: Bacteria > Pseudomonadota > Gammaproteobacteria > Burkholderiales > Burkholderiaceae_C > CADEEN01. Next base: position 1,222 of record JANOPR010000675.1, on the reverse strand, counting down.
GCCGACGCTGGCATCGTCCCATTCGAAGTCGACGATGTGGGCGCCGTCGCGCACGGCGTGCAAGGACATGAAGCACGGCCAAGCCAAGGCCTCAGCATCGTGCAGGCGCGCGACAAGCCTTTGCAGGTCGACGGGCCGCCTGCGCACCGGGTCATCGGCCGCCGGCCCGATCAGGAACGAGGAGGCCTCGAAAGCACTGCGCCCGAGGCGCTGCAACGTCGATAGAAGCATGCTGCCCTCCATCGCCACCAACCGCGGCGGCTGGCATGACGATAGGAGCCTGCGTGCGGCGCCGTCAGTTCGTTAGCACACAGTGCCCAGGTAACCGAATGCATTCGTACGAGGATGGCTCCTACACGGCTCGGGGCGTTGTCCGACAGACGTCGTGGCGCGACGCGCCTAGCATCGACTTGGCGCACTGCTGCGGCCGGTCAGAAACCACCCCCGCTCGCCCGTTCGCCCGTCTCAACCCCATTTTCCGTTCGGCCTGCCGGCCGTGCGGGCGGAGCCTGTCATCGCACCCCGTGCCAACCCCGCTCCGAGCTGGAGCACCTCGACGTTCAGCAACCGCACCGACACCTCGCCGATGGAATTGTCGGAGTTGGGCGAGCACCTGGGCCATTGCCAGGGCGTGCATGGGCGCCTGTTCGTGCTGCACTGTGTGGCCGAGACCTTGAACGGTTTTCTGGCGTCGCGCCTGGTGACGACGCTGGTGGTAGCGGCCCTGCTGATCGGTGTCGCTTCGCTGGCCGGCTAGGCCATGGCGGCATCCAGCCTGTCGCGCCTGTTGCCTGCGGCGCCGCAGGCGCTGTGCGACATGCTCGACGGCGAGCGTGGCCCGGTCGCGCCGCCGATACGCTCGGAGGTCTTCGGCCAGCAGCGTTTCGCGCAGCATGGCCGCAGCCTGGGCGAAACCCACCGCGCCGAGCTGGCACGGCCGTTTGCCGCGACCTTCTTTCCGCGCCTGCGCAGCAACATCCGCAGCCTGCGCGAGGCGCACCGCTACATCGGCGTGCAGGCCAGCACCGGCTACGACATCAGCCCGGCGGCCGAATGGCTGCTCGACAACTTCCACTTGATCGAGGCTCAGCTCAAGGAGATCCACGAGGGCCTGCCGCACAGCTACTTCCGCAGCCTGCCGATGCTGATCGACGAGCCGCTGGCTGGCCTGCCGCGCATCTATGGCGTGGCCTGGGCCTTCGTCGCCCACACTGACGGCGCC
>JANOPR010000674.1:0-5990 GCA_031421955.1 Burkholderiales bacterium | reverse complement strand
GGCCTTGGCGGCCCAGTAGTAGCGCCGCATCAGCACTTCGGAGACGCGCTGCCCCTTGACGGCCTGCAGGCCGAAGCTCTGCGCCACGCTGGTCTGCAGGTCAAACACCAGCCGGTCCTCGCGGCGGCCGGCGATTCGGTGCAAGGTGGCCCGGATCAGCCTCAACTGGCCCTCGTTGTGCTGAAGTTGCTTGGCCTCGAAGGCCGTGACCAGGCCATTGGCGGCGAGCTCGGCCCAGGTCCGGCCCAGCCCTGCGGCGCGGGCCACCCACAGCAGCACCTGCAAGTCGCGCAGGCCGCCGGGGCTCTCTTTGCAGTTCGGCTCCAGCGCATAGGGCGTGTCGTCGAACTTGGTGTGGCGCTGTTGCATCTCGAGCGTCTTGGCGCGCAGGAAGGCCCTGGGCTCGCGCGCTGCTAACAGGCGCGCATGCAGTGCCGTGAACAAGCGTCGCGGCCCGACGACCAGGCGGCTCTCGAGCAATGCGGTCTGCACGGTGACGTCGCGGGCGGACTCGGCGGCGCACTCGTCAATGGTGCGCACGGACGAGCCGATCTCCAGCCCGATGTCCCAGCAGGCAGCGATGAATCGCTCGAGGGCAGGTCGCGCCGCCTGCGTGTCCAGCTCGTCGGGCAGCAGCACCAGCACATCGACGTCGGAGTGCGGGAACAGCTCGCTGCGGCCATAGCCGCCAACGGCCACCAGCGCCGCACTGGCGGGCATCGGGGCCGCGATCCACAGCTCGTTGAGCGTGTTGTCGACCAGCTTGGCCAGGCCGCGGATCAGCGTGTTTGCAGCGGTCGCGCTGGGCCGCGCCGCGGCGAAGCGCTCGAGCAGCGCTGCCTTGTCGGCGGCCAGGCCTTGCTTCAGGCCGGCCACGCCCGCGCCAGTTGCAGGCAGCGCCAGGCCGCTCATCGCCTCAGGCTGCCGCAGAGAGCGCGGCTTGCTCCGGCGTCACGAACGCCGGCAGGGGCGGGCTGCCCGCCGAAAGCGTCAGCACTTCGTAGCCCGTGTCCGTGACCAGCACCGTGTGTTCCCACTGCGCCGACAGCGAGCGGTCGCGCGTGACGATGGTCCAGCCGTCGTAGCTGCCACCCTTGCGGTCTTCGCGGATGTCGCGTTTGCCGGCGTTGATCATGGGTTCGATCGTGAAGACCATGCCGGGCACGAGTTCCTCCAGCGTGCCCGGGCGGCCGTAGTGCAGCACCTGCGGCTCTTCGTGGAAGCGCCGGCCGATGCCGTGGCCACAGAACTCGCGCACGACCGAAAAACCGGCCTGCTCGGCATAGGTCTGGATCGCATGGCCGATATCGCCCAGGCGTGCACCGGGGCGCACCTTGCAGATGCCCTTCCACATGGCCTCGAAAGTGACGCTGCACAGGCGCCGGGCTGCAATGCTGCCTTCGCCCACCACGTACATGCGGCTGTTGTCGCCATGCCACCCGTCCTTGGTGATCACGGTGACGTCGATGTTGACGATGTCGCCGTTCTTCAGCGGCTTGGCGTTCGGAATCCCATGGCAGACCTCGTGATTGATCGAGGCGCAAAGCGAAGCCGGGTAGGGCGGGTAACCCGAAGGCGCGTAATTCAACGTCGCCGGCACGGTGCCCTGCACATTGACCATGTGGTCGTGGGCAATGCGGTCGAGATCGAGGCTGGTCACGCCGGGTTGAATGTGCTGCGCCAGCAGATCAAGCACTTCGGAGGCAAGCCGGCCGGCCACGCGCATGCTCTCGATATCAGCCGCAGACTTGATGGTTATCGTCATGGGCCGGAATTATCCCACCCACCCCGTAAAATTGCCGCCTTTGCCCCAGACGGCCCGCCGGCGCCTGTCGGCCCTCACTCCCCACCGCTTCGATGTCCGCCACGCCCAAGCATCTGCTGCACTTCGAGGGCGGCAACGCCCTGTCCGCATTCCGCACACAGGCCCTGCTGGCGCGCTTGACCGCCGCCTGCCCGCGTATCGTGGGCGTGGCGGCGCGGCATGTGCACTGGGTCTGGAGCGACGCAGTGCTGAGCAGTCCCGTGGTCGACAAGCTGGCCGCATTGCTGACTTATGGCGAGCCCGCCTCGACTGAAAGCCGCGGGGACCTGGTGGTTGTGATGCCGCGCCTGGGCACCGTATCGCCGTGGGCCAGCAAGGCGACCGACATCGCCCACAACTGCGGGCTCGCGGTTCACCGCATCGAGCGCGTCACCGAGTTTGAGTTGCAGGCCAAGTCCGGGCTGCTCGGCAAGCCTGCGCTGAGCACCGACGAGCTGCACACCGCTGCGGCGCTGCTGCACGACCAGATGACCGAGAGCGTGGCCTTCGGGCCCGATGTCCGCGACGCGGCACGCCACCTGTTCGACGAGCGCGTGGGCGTGCCGATGGCGCAGGTGGATGTGCTCGGCGGCGGGCGCGCGGCGATCGAGCGGGCCAACGGCGAGTGGGGCCTGGCGCTGTCGACCGATGAGATCGACTACCTGGCCGAGGCCTTCACGCAGCTCGGCCGCAACCCGACCGATGTCGAGCTGATGATGTTCGCGCAGGCCAACAGCGAGCATTGCCGGCACAAGATCTTCAATGCCGACTTCGTCATCGACGGTGAGCGCCAGCCGCTGTCGATGTTCGGCATGATCCGCTACACCGAGAGGGCGTCGCCGCAGCGCACCATCGTGGCCTACAACGACAACGCCTCGGTGATGCAGGGCGGCCCGGTCGAGCGCTGGCTGCCGCAGGGTTTCACGAACGCGCCGCAGTACGGCGCACGAGAAGAGACTGCGCATGTGCTGATGAAGGTGGAGACGCACAACCACCCGACCGCGATCTCGCCCTTTGCCGGCGCCGCCACCGGCGCCGGCGGCGCGATCCGCGATGAGGGCGCCACCGGCCGCGGCGCGCGGCCCAAGGCCGGGCTGACCGGTTTCTCGGTCTCCAACCTCAATCTGCCCGGCACCGACGAGCCCTGGGAGCGCAGCCAGCTCGGCAAGCCCGCGCACATCGCCTCGCCGCTGCAGATCATGACCGAGGGCCCGCTCGGCGGCGCGGCCTTCAACAATGAGTTCGGCCGCCCGATCCTGGGCGGCTACTTCCGCGTCTACGAGCAGAGCGTCGCGGGTGTGCAGCGCGGCTACCACAAGCCGATCATGATCGCCGGCGGCCTGGGCACGATCAGCGACAGCCAGACCAAGAAGAAGGTGTTTGCTGCCGGCACGCTGCTGGTGCAGCTCGGCGGACCGGGCATGCGCATCGGCATGGGCGGCAGCGCCGCCAGCTCGATGGCTGCGGGCAGCAATGTGGCGGCACTCGATTTCGACTCGGTGCAGCGCGGCAACCCGGAGATCCAGCGTCGCGCGCAAGAAGTCATCAACCATTGTTGGGCCCTTGGTGAAACCAACCCGATCCTGGCGATCCACGACGTCGGCGCCGGCGGCATCAGCAACGCGTTTCCGGAACTCGTCGACGGCGCGGGCCGCGGCGCCGTCTTTGACCTGAGCAAGGTGCCGCTTGAAGAAAGCGGCCTGGCGCCCAAGGAGGTCTGGTGCAACGAGAGCCAGGAGCGCTATGTCATCGCGCTCGACCCCAACCTGTTGCCGCTGTTCGAGCAGATGTGCGCGCGCGAGCGTTGCCCGTTTGCGGTGGTCGGCGTGGCCAGCCAGGCGACGCAATTGGTGCTGCAGGCGGGCGAGGGCGGTGCGCGGGCGATCGACATGCCGATGGACGTCCTGCTGGGCAAGCCGCCGAAGATGACGCGCGATGTGCAGCGCATCATTCGTCGCGGCCAGCCGCTGGCGCTCACCGGCGTCAAGCTCGAACAAGTGGCCTTGGATGTGCTGCGCCATCCGACGGTGGCCAGCAAGCGATTCCTGATCACGATCGGCGACCGCACGGTCGGCGGCCTGAGCCACCGCGACCCGATGGTCGGGCCCTGGCAGGTGCCGGTGGCCGACTGCGCGGTGACGCTGGCCGACTACCGGGGTTTTCGCGGCGAGGCGATGGCGATCGGTGAGCGCACGCCGCTGGCCGCACTGGACGCGCCCGCGTCGGGCCGCATGGCGGTGGCCGAGGCGATCACGAACCTGCTGGCCGCGCCGATCGAGCTGGCCCATGTCAAGCTCAGCTGCAACTGGATGGCGGCCTGTGGCGAGCCCGGCGAAGACGCGGCGCTGTACGACACGGTCAAGGCCGTCGGCCTGCAGCTTTGCCCTGCGCTGGGCATCGGCGTGCCGGTGGGCAAGGATTCGCTGTCGATGCGCACCCGCTGGAGCGACGGCGATGTAGCCCGGCAGGTGACCGCGCCGGTGTCGCTGATCGTCACGGCCTTCGTCACCCTGGATGACGTGCGCGCCACGCTGACGCCGCAACTGCAGCCGGGCGACACGACGCTGATCCTGATCGACCTCGGCGCCGGCCGCATGCGGCTGGCGGGTTCGATGCTGGCCCAGGTGCTGGGCCAGTTCGGCTGTCATGAAGAGGAAGGGGTGCCTGACCTCGACGATCCCCAGAGCCTGAAGGCCCTGGTCGCAGCCATCAACGCGTTGCGTTGCGACGGCAAGCTGCTCGCCTACCACGACCGCAGCGACGGCGGCCTGTGGGCGGCGGCCTGCGAAATGGCGTTTGCCGGCCATCTCGGCGTCAGCCTGAACGTCGACCTGCTCGTCACCGAGGGCGACGGCATCAGCGACAGCCGCGCCGAAGTCGGGGACGCAAAGAACTGGGCCGGCCAGGTCGGCGAGCGCCGCAACGAGCGCACGCTGGCGGCGCTGTTCAACGAGGAAATCGGCGCTTTGATCCAGGTGCGCACGGGCGACCGCGATGCGGTCATGGCCGTGTTGCGACAGCATGGCCTGTCACGGCATTCGCATGTGGTGGGCAAGACCAACGAGCGCGGTCTCGTCGAAGTCTGGCGCGATGCCAAGCCCGTGTTCTCGGCGCCGCTCGGCAAGTTGCACCAGGCCTGGGACGAGGTGAGTTGGCGCATCGCGCGCCAGCGTGACAACCCGGCCTGCGCCGATGCCGAGCATGCCGATGCCGGGCGCACACAAGACCCCGGCCTGCACGTGGCGCTGGGCTTCGATCCGCTCGAGGCCCCGGCCGTGCACAGGGCGCGGCCCAAGCTGGCGATCCTGCGCGAGCAGGGTGTCAACTCGCACATCGAGATGAGTTACGCGATGGCGCTGGCGGGTTTCGACACCTTCGACGTGCACATGAGCGACCTGCAGTCGGGCCGCGCACGGCTGGACCCCTTCATCGGCTTTGTTGCCTGCGGCGGCTTTTCCTACGGCGACACGCTGGGTGCGGGCGAGGGCTGGGCGCGCTCGGTGATGTTCAACCCGGCGCTGGCCGAGCAGTTCGCCGCCTTCTTCAACCGCAGTGACACCTTTGCGCTGGGCGTGTGCAACGGCTGCCAGATGATGGCCGCGCTCAGCCCCATCATCCCCGGCGCTGCGGCGTGGCCGAAATTCACCCGCAACAAGAGCGAGCAGTTCGAGGCCCGGCTGTCGATGGTCGAGGTGCTGGACTCGCCTTCGCTGTTCTTCAGTGGCATGCAGGGCAGCCGCATGCCCATTGCCGTGGCGCATGGCGAAGGCTTTGCCGACTTCTCGCAGCGCGCGAATCCTGAACAGGCGGCCCAGGCGGTTCATCGCGCGATGCGCTTCGTCGACAACCACGGCGCGGCCACCGAGGCGTACCCCGCCAACCCCAACGGCAGCCCGGACGGCCTGACCGCGGTGACGACGGCCGACGGCCGCTTCACGGTGCTGATGCCGCACCCCGAGCGCGTGTTCCGCAATGTGCAGATGAGCTGGAGCGGCGCTGACGTCACCGCCGCGAGCCCCTGGATGAGGATGTTCCACAACGCCCGGCGCTGGGTCGGCTGACTGGCGGCTGTGGGCAATGAGCCGCATGCGGCTCGAAGGCGGCAGCCGCTCCCTCCCCCCCACATTAATAGACACGGTCGGTTGAGTCGGCGTCAGAATCGTCCCATGCGCACGACGCCGCCGAG
>JANOPR010000673.1:0-6825 GCA_031421955.1 Burkholderiales bacterium | reverse complement strand
TGCCTGGCTCATGAGCCGGGCCTGCAGGCCGGGCAGCGAGTCGCCCATTTCGCCTTCGATCTCCGCCTTGGGGGTGAGCGCGGCGACCGAGTCGATCACGACCAGGTCGACCGAGCCGGAGCGCACCAGCGCGTCGACGATCTCGAGCGCCTGCTCGCCGGTGTCGGGCTGGCTGATCAGCAACTCCTGCAGGTTGACGCCGAGCTTCTGGGCGTACTGGATGTCGAGCGCGTGTTCGGCGTCGATGAAGGCGCAGGTGCCCGCCACCTTTTGCATTTCGGCGATGACCTGCAGCGTCAAGGTGGTCTTGCCGCTCGACTCCGGGCCGTAGATCTCGACCACCCGGCCGCGCGGCAGGCCACCGACGCCCAGCGCAATGTCCAGGCCCAGCGAGCCGGTGGACACGACCTGGATGTCTTCGATCACCTCGCCTTCGCCCAGGCGCATGATCGAGCCCTTGCCGAACTGCTTCTCGATCTGCTGCAGCGCTGCCTGCAAGGCCTTGGCTTTTTCGGTGTTGAGGGCTTTGACAGGGGCGTCCATGCGAGTCTCCGGAGTAAGGGGTGGGCGGGGGATTATGCGCGACAACTGGATATTCGTACAGTTGTCATGGAACGTCAAGGGGTGGCGTTGGCGCCTCCCTAGAATCGCCTGCCGGGACACCGCAACGGCGCACTGAAGGAGTCGACCGGGATGCGCGTGCTGATCGCCGAAGATGACCAGGTGTTGGCCGATGGCCTGCTGCGTGCACTGCGCGCCTCGGGCTTCGCCGCGGACCATGTGGCCTGCGGCGGCGAGGCCGACGCAGCGCTGGCGTCACACGAATTCGACATGGTGATCCTCGATCTCGGGCTGCCCAAGCTGCATGGCCTGGAAGTGCTGCGCAAGTTGCGTGCGCGCGGCTCGTCGGTGCCGGTCTTGATCCTGACTGCGGCCGACAGCGTCGAGCAGCGCGTCAAGGGCCTGGACCTCGGGGCCGACGACTACATGGCCAAGCCGTTCTCGCTGCAGGAACTCGAAGCGCGGGTGCGTGCCCTGACGCGGCGTGGCCTGGGCAGCGCCAGCACGATCATCAAGCATGGGCCCCTCAGCTTCGATGCCACCGGCCGTGTCTGCCACATCAACGAGCAAATGATCGAGTTGTCGGCACGCGAGCTTTCGCTGCTGGAGGTGCTGCTGCAGAGGGCCGGGCGTCTGGTGAGCAAGGATCAATTGGTCGAGCGCCTGTGTGAATGGGGCGAAGAGGTCAGCAACAACGCCATCGAGGTCTATGTGCACCGCCTGCGCAAGAAGATCGAGCAGGGTCCGATTCGCATTGCGACCGTGCGTGGCTTGGGCTATTGCCTGGAGAAGATTCCTGGGTAGGACGATCACCCCCGAGGCGGCCTTCGACCGCCTCCCCCTCAAGGGGGCACCACCGGCGGACCGGCAAAGCCGGATCCGCGGTGGTTGCTTGGACAGCTCTGCGCCGCTGTCGAGCAACTGAATGGCCAACCCCGTCGTGGCGGTCGAAGCCCACAGCCAACGCTCTCTGTTCGGCGACATCCTGGACTGGATGCTGGTGCCGCTGCTGCTGTTGTGGCCGCTGTCGGTGCTGATCATCTGGCTGGTCGCGCAGAGCATTGCGAACAAGCCGTTCGATCGCGAGCTCGGCGAGCTGGCCCACACCGTAGCCCGACGCGTGGTGGTTGCCGTACCTGGCAACAGCCAACCTGCGCGGGTGCAGGTCCGTCTCAACGAAGCCCAGGACATGGTCCTGCGCAGCGACCCTTCGGACACGGTCTACTTTCAGGTGCTCGGACTGCGTGGCGAGTGGGTCGCCGGCGACCGTGAACTGCCGGTACCCGCCGAGCCCCGCGCTGCCGGCGGGGAACTGCAGTTTCGCGATGACGAATTGCAGGGGCGGGCAGTGCGCGTGGCTTACCTGTGGCTGCCCGCTGTGCAAGCCAGTGGCGGTGACGTGCCGCCGCTGATCCAGGTGGCTGAGACTCTGGAGAAACGGTCGCAGCTCACGACGGAGATAGCGCGCGGGGTGATGCTCAGCCAGTTCGCGATCCTGCCGCTGGCGGTGCTGCTGGTGTGGTTCGCACTGCTGCGCGGGATTCGACCCCTCAACGAGTTGCAGCTGCGGATCCGACGACGCGCCAGCGACGACCTGTCGCCCCTGGACGAGCGCATGGCGCCCGAAGAGGTCAGCCCGCTGGTGGCGGCGATCAACGATCTGCTGGCGCGGCTGGATCGCTCGATCGCCGCGCAAAAACACTTTTTAGCCGACGCCGCGCACCAGCTGAAGACGCCGTTGGCGGGGCTGCGCATGCAGGCCGAACTGGCGCAGCGCGAAGTCGATGCCGGTGGCGATGCGAAGGCGGCCAGGCGTTCGTTGCAGCAGATCGCGCGCGCGTCGCAACGCGCCGCGCACATGGTCAACCAATTGCTCTCGATGGCGCGCGCTGAAGACAGCGAACAGGCGCGGCGCGTGCAGCCGTTCAACATGGCGGCACTGGCCACGGAGACCGTGCGCGACTTCGTCCCGCGCGCGATGGAGCTGGGCATCGACCTCGGCTATGAAGGCGCCGAGCCTGGGGACGCAACCGGGGTGTCCATGTCGGGACAGCCGGTGCTGGTCCGCGAGGCGATCCGCAACCTGGTCGACAACGCGCTGCAGTACACGCCCGGCGGCGGCACGGTCACGGTGCGGTTGCTGGCCGATCCGTTTGGCCAGGTCGCGGTGCTGCAGGTCGAAGACAACGGCCCGGGCATCGCGGAATCCGAACGCGAACTGGTGTTCCAGCCCTTCTATCGCGCCAGCGGCAGCGAGGTCGACGGTTCCGGGCTGGGACTGGCGATCGTGCGCGAGATTGCCGAGCGGCATGGCGGCACCGTGAGCATCGAACCCGCGCAAACGCGGAGCCAGCCGCCGGGCACCTGTGTGACATTGCGACTGCCGCTCAGGCCGCTTGGGGCCGTGGTCAGGCCGCAGGCAGATCTCTGAGCCAGGCGTAGAGCGCGGCGTCGTCTGCGCTGGCCAGGCCGCTTTCGCAAGCGGCCATAAAACGCGACGTGGCCGCGGCGCCAATTGCGACATCAGCGCGCGCCAGAAGCGCCAGTTCGAGCGCCAACTTCGAGTCCTTGGCCAGCAGGGTCATGTGCGCGCGCGGCGCCAGGTCGCCCACCAGTGCGCGCTGCATACGCTCACTGCCGATCCAGCTCTGCCCGCTCGACTGTTCGATCACGGCCAGCGTGATCACCGGGTCGAGTCCGGCCCTTGCGGCCAGGGCCAGCGCCTCGGCCGCACCGGCCAGGTTGATTGCGGCCAGCAGGTTGTTGACCAGCTTGGTGCGCGCGCCATCGCCCACCCGCGAGCCCACCTCGAACACCGGCGAGGCGATCGTATCGAGCAGTCCACGGTGCCTGGCGAGCAGGGCGCCGTCACCGGCGACCATCAGGCTCATCGTGCCGGAGCGGGCGCGTACCGGCCCCCCCGACATGGGTGCATCCAGGCAGCCCACGCCACGCGCCGCCAGGCGCGCAGCGAAGGCTTCGGTGTCGGCCGGCGCGATGGTCGGACACAACAGGACGCAGGCACCTGCGGTCAGCGTGTGAACCGCGCCGGTGTCACCAAACAAGGCGTTTTCGGTTTGGGCAGCGTCGGTCACGGCAATGATCACGGCCGCAGCGCCCTGTGCCGCTGCGGCTGCAGTTGCCGCGACCCCGACACCTTGGGCCCGCGCCAGGGCCTCGCGCGCCGGGTCGATGTCGCGCACGACAGGCGTGTACCCGCAGTCGGCGAGACGCTGGGCGATGGGCCAACCCATGTTGCCGATGCCGATCACGGCAATCCGTGCAGCGACTGGGCCTGCCGCCGGACTCGCCGCCACGTTGTGCGCCGCGGACATCGACTCAGGCCAGCGCCGGGCCGTCATGTCAGTCTTCCATGCCGCCGAAGCGGCACCTACGACGCATGAACCCCGGTGGCCGAGCGGCCGCCGCGGATCCGGCTTTGCCGGTCCGCCAGCGGCGCCCCCTTGAGGGGGAGCGGCGAAGCCGCAACGGGGGTGGGTTCATTTCAGCTTTGCATCAAGCGCCGGCTCTTGGCGATCGACATCAGGATGCCCAGGGCCACGCCGAGTGTGACCATGGCGGTGCCACCATAGCTGACGAAGGGCAGCGGGACGCCGACCACGGGCAGGATGCCGCTGACCATGCCCATGTTGACGAAGGCATAGGTGAAGAAGCTCAGCGTGATCGCGCCGGCCAGCAGGCGCGAGAACATGGTCGGCGCCTCCGCCGCGATCATCAGGCCGCGAAAGATCAGCAGCGTGAAGACGAACAGCAGGCCCAGTGTGCCGACCAGGCCGAACTCTTCGGCGAAGGCGGCAAAGATGAAGTCCGTGGTGCGCTCGGGGATGAATTCAAGATGGGTCTGCGTGCCTTGCATGAAGCCCTTGCCGGTGAGTCCGCCCGAGCCGATGGCGATCATGCCCTGGATGATGTGAAAGCCCTTGCCCAGCGGGTCCTTGCCCGGGTCGAGCAGGGTGCAGACGCGGTGCTGCTGGTAGGCCTTGAGCAGCGGCCAGTCCACGCCCTGCTGGCAGATCGTCGGCTCGCTGAGCACCAACGCGACGATGCCCAGGACACCCAGGGCAAGCACGGGCACGATCAGCTTCCACGACAGGCCGGCAAAGAAGATCACGTACAAGCCGGCCGAGAGGATCAGGATCGAGGTGCCGAGGTCGGGCTGCCGCACCACCAGCCCCACCGGCAGGAGCAGGATCAGCGCGCCGACGACGAAGGCGGACAGGGTCAGCCGGCCCTCGCACTTCTGGAACCACCAGGCCAGCATCAGCGGCATCGACAGCTTCAGGATCTCGCTGGGCTGGATCACGATGCCGACATCGAGCCAGCGCATCGCCCCTTTCTTGCTGACCCCGAACAGCGCGGTGGCGATCAACAACGTCACGCCCACGATGTACACCGGCACGGCCGGCTCCAACAGCCGTTGCGGGGGCACCTGCGCCACGACCACCAGCAACACCAGTGCGAACAGCATGTTGCGGCCGTGGTCGACAAAACGCGTGCCGTGGTCGAACCCGGCCGAGTACATCGTCATCAGGCCCAGCGCGGCCAGGATGCCGATCAGCGCCGTGAGCGGCCCGTCGAAGCCGAACACCACGGGCCGCACGCGCTGCCACAGCGTCGGCTGCTCGAAGCTCGTGTTGATCATTGCGTTGCCGCGGCCAATTTCCGGCGCTCGGGTGCGGCAGCCGCAGCGACCGCAGCGCCTGCGGGAGTGCCGGGCACGACGACGTCGACGGCGCGCCGCGGCTGGCCGATCGGCGCGCCCGACTTGCCTACCTGCGTCGCGGCCATGTCTTCCTCGCTCGGCCACAGGCCTGAGAGCCAGTAGTCGAAGACGCGGCGCGTGATCGGCGCGGCGGCCTCGGAGCCGAACCCGGCGTTCTCGACCACGATCGCCAGCACGATGGCCGGCGCCTCGACCGGCGCGAAAGCAATGTAGAGCGAGTGATCGCGCTGGTACTCGTCGAGCTTGGCGGCGTTGTACTTCTCGTTGGCCTTGATGCCCACGGCCTGCGCCGTGCCGGTCTTGCCGCCGCTGGTGTAGGGCGCTCCCGCAAAGGAGCGCACGGAGGTGCCCTCCTGCGTCACGCCCTGCAGTGCGCGGTTGATCAACGCGACATGTTCGGGTTTCAGGTCCAGCGACGACAAGGCCTGGCCGGCGACGCGGGTCTTCTCGTGCGTGACGACGTTCTCGATCTCGTGCGCCAGCCGCGGTGCGAAGCGCCGGCCGCCCGAAACCAGCGTGGCGGTCGCGCTGGCCAGCTGCAGCATCGTGAAGTTGTTGTAGCCCTGGCCGATGCCCAGCGAGATCGTCTCGCCGGCGTACCACCGCTGCTGTTCGGGTTTCTTGTAGTAGCGGCGCTTCCACTCGGTGGAAGGCAGCAGGCCGGTGACTTCGCCCTCGACATCGATGCCGGTCTTGCTGCCGAACAGGAACGGCGACAGATGCGCGTGCATCAGGTCCACGCCCATCTCGTTGGCCAGCGAGTAGTAGTAGACGTTGCTCGACTTGACGATCGACCGGGTCATGTCGACGGGACCCAGGCCCTTGTCGCCATGGCTGCGGAAGGTGTGGTTGCCGAACTGGAACGTGCCACCGTCGTTGATGACCGTCGTCGCGCTGCGCTTGCCGCTGGTCAGCGCGGCCATCGCCATGAAGGGCTTGAAGGTCGAGCCCGGCGGGTAGGTGCCCCGCAGGGCTCTGTTGAGGAGCGGCTTGTCGATGCTCTCGTTCAACTCACGCCAGTTGTCGGCATCGATGCCGTCGACGAACAGATTGGGGTCGAAGGTCGGCTTGGAGACAAAGGCGAGCACCTCGCCCGAGCGCGGGTCCAACGCCACCAGGGCGCCGCGGCGATCGCCGAACATCTGCTCGATCATGTACTGCAGCTTGATGTCGATCGACAGCGACACCTTGTTGCCGGGCGTCGAGGGGTGATTGTCGAGGCGGCGCACCGCGCGCCCGCTGGCGCTGGTCTCGACTTCCTCGAAGCCGGTGCTGCCGTGCAGGTCTCGTTCGTAGCTCTGCTCGACACCGAGTTTGCCGATGTACTCCGTGCCGCGGTAGTTGCCCTGCACCTCTTCGTCCCAGTCCTCCATCGCCGTCTTCTCGGCCAGGTTGATGCGGCCGATGTAGCCCAGCAGGTGGCTGCCCACCTCGCCCAAGGGGTAATGGCGGAACAGCCGCGCGCGCACATCGACGCCGGCAAAGCGGAAGCGCTGGGCCACAAAGCGGGCGACTTCCTC
>JANOPR010000672.1:0-3197 GCA_031421955.1 Burkholderiales bacterium | reverse complement strand
ACAAGCCGGTGGCGGTGATGATGGTCTACAACAACACGCCCGCCGCGGTGCTGGCGCTCAAGAAGAGCGGCATCACCAAGCCGGCCGACCTGTCGGGCAAGAAGCTCGGCGCGCCGGTGTTCGATGCCGGCCGGCGTGCGTTCCCGATCTTCGCCCAGGCCAACAACGTGCAGAACGTGGCCTGGACGAGCATGGACCCCCCGTTGCGCGAGACCATGCTGGTGCGCGGCGACATCGACGCCATCACCGGCTTCTCGTTCACGTCGCTGCTCAACCTGGAAGCGCGTGGCGTCAAGGCCGAGGACGTGGTCATCCTGCCCTACGCCAGCAACGGCGTGAAGCTCTATGGCAACGTGATCATCGCCACGCCCAAGTTGATCAAGGAAAACCCGGCGGCGGTGAAGGCCTTCCTGGTCGCGTTCAGCAAGGGCGCCAAGGAAGTGATGGCCGACCCCGATGCGGCGATCGAGTACGTCAAGCAGCGCGACGGCATCATCAACGTCGACCTCGAGAAGCGCCGCCTGCGCCTGGCGATCGACTCGGTGGTGGCCAGCGCCGACGCGCGCGCCGAGGGCTTCGGCGTGGCCAACGCACCGCGCCTGGCGCTGATGGCCTCGCAGGTGTCCGACGCGTTCAACACCAAGAGCCGTGTCGACGCGACCGTGGTGTGGAACGGTGCGTTCCTGCCCAGCGCCGCCGAGTTGAACATCCTGCCGCCATTGAAGAAGAAATAGGCGCGAGCGCGCCTGTTTGCCATGAGCGCAGGACCGGGCAACGCGTGACGGCGTTCGTCGACTTCCGCAAGGTCTGGCTGGCCTACAACGACGAGTTGCAGGCCGCAGGCACCTACGCGGTCGAGGACATCAGCCTGTCGGTGACGGCGGGCGAGTTCATCGCCATCGTCGGGCCCTCGGGCTGCGGCAAGTCGACCTTCATGAAGCTGGCCACCGGGCTGAAGATGCCCAGCCGGGGCTCGATCCACATCGACGGCCAGGCGGTCACGGGCCCGCTGAAGATCAGCGGCATGTCGTTCCAGGCGCCCAGCCTGCTGCCCTGGCGCACGACGATCGACAACGTGCTGTTGCCGCTGGAGATCGTCGAACCCTACCGCTCGAACTTCAAGGCCAAGCGGGGCGAGTACGAGGCCAAGGCGCGCGACCTGCTCAAGAGCGTCGGCCTGGGCGGCTATGAAGACCAGTTTCCGTGGCAGCTCTCGGGCGGCATGCAGCAGCGCGCCAGCATCTGCCGCGCCCTGGTGCACGAGCCCAAGCTGCTGCTGCTGGACGAGCCCTTCGGCGCCCTCGACGCCTTCACGCGCGAGGAGCTGTGGTGCGCGCTGCGCGACCTGCACGCGGCGCAGAAGTTCAACGTCATCCTGGTCACGCATGACCTGCGCGAGAGCGTGTTCCTGGCCGACACGGTGTATGTGATGAGCAAGAGCCCGGGCCGCTTCGTGGTGCAGCGCGAGATCGACCTGCCGCGCCCGCGCGACCTCGAAGTCACCTACACGCCGGCCTTCACCGACATCGTGCACGAACTGCGCGGCCATATCGGCGTCCTGCGCAAGAGCGCGGCGGTGGCCACGCCATGAAGATCACCAGGACCTTCGAGCGCTGGTCGCCGATCGGGTTGCTGGCGATCATCCTGCTGCTGTGGCAGGCCATCGTGATGGGCTTCGGCATCGCCGAGTTCATCTTCCCCAGCCCGTGGCAGATCGCACTGCAGTTCATCGAGTTTCGCGCTGCGCTGCTCGAAGCGGCGTGGAAGACCTTCTGGGTCACGATGATCGGCTTTGGCATCGCCATCGCCGTGGGCGTCATGCTCGGCTTCCTGATCGGCAGCTCGCGCCTGGCCTACACCGCCATCTACCCGCTGATGGTGGCCTTCAACGCCGTGCCCAAGGCCGCCATCGTGCCGATCCTGGTGGTCTGGTTCGGCATCGGCCTGGGGCCCGGCATCCTGACCGCGTTCCTGATTTCCTTCTTCCCCATCACGGTCAACATCGCCACCGGGCTGGCCACGCTGGAGCCCGAACTCGAAGACGTGCTGCGCGTCCTGGGCGCCAAGCGCTGGGACGTGCTGGTCAAGGTCGGCCTGCCGCGCTCAATGCCCTACTTCTATGCCTCGCTCAAGGTGGCCATCACGCTGGCCTTCGTCGGCACCGTGCTGGCCGAAATGACCGCCGGCGATTCGGGCATCGGCTACCTGATGCAGAGCGCGGGCTCGCAGCAGCGCATGCCGCTGGCCTTTGCCGGGCTGGTGACGATCGGCGCGATGGCGATGGCGATGTACGAATTGTTCTCGGTACTCGAAAAGCGCACGACCGGCTGGGCGCATCGCGGCTCGCAGGCCCCGTGAGCTGGCACGGCCGCCTCGCGCTGCACTACACGCGCGACGGCCAGCGCACGATCGCGCACGACCGCCACGAAGGCCCGCTGCGCGTGCTGCAGCGCCTGTACCCGGAAGGGCCGGGCATCTGCCACCATGTGTTGGTGCACCCCCCGGGCGGCATCGTCGGCGGCGATGTGCTGGAGATCGAGGCCACGCTCGACGCCGGCACGCATGCGCTGATCACGACACCGGGTGCGACGCGCTTTTACCGCAGCACCGGCACGCGAGCCTCGCAGCAGGCCACGCTGCGCGTGGCCGATGGCGCGCGGCTCGAATGGCTGCCGCTGGAAACCATCGCCTACCGCGGCTGCCTGGGCGAAAACCGCGTGCGCCTCGAGTTGGCCGGCGGCGCCGAGGCGATGGGCTGGGATGTGCTGGCACTCGGGCTGCCCGCGGCCGGCGAGGCCTTCGATGCCGGAACGTTCACCCAGCATCTCGAACTGCCCGGCCGCTGGCTCGAACGCGGCCGTATCGCGGCCAGCGACACACGACTGCTCGATTCGCCGCTCGGATGGGCCGGCCAGCGCGTGCTGGCCGTGCTGTGGTTCGCGGCCGGCGGGCCGCTGGGCGCGTCGCGCCACGAGCGCATGCTGGAAGCTGCGCGCCAATGCATCGTGGCCTCGCCGCTGGCGGCCCGCGCAGCGGCCACCAGCCCGCACGAAGGCGTCGTTGTGCTGCGCGCTTTGGCCGCGCGTGTGGAGCCGGCAATGGCACTGCTGGCGCATGTGCGCGCCGCGTGGCGCCAACTTGAGTGGTCCCTCGCCGCCGAGCCCCCGCGCATCTGGCGCACCTGAAACGCACGGCCG
>JANOPR010000671.1:0-2235 GCA_031421955.1 Burkholderiales bacterium | reverse complement strand
CCAGTCCTTGCAGCATCGTGATGCCGCCGATCGACTCCTTCAGATCGCGCCCGCCCGTTCCCAGCGCCTGCGAGATGCCGCCGCCCAGGTTGTGGATGCGGCATGTGACCTCCTGCAGGCCGGTGCCCGAAGCGGCGACCAGGCCGATGTCCCCGCGCCGCACGACATTGGCGAATCCCAAGGGCACGCCGTTGACGATGGCGGTGCCGCAGTCGGGCCCCATCACGAGCAGATCGCGCGCGCGTGCCGCGGTCTTGATCGCGCGCTCGTCCTCGACTGACACGTTGTCGGAGAACAGCATCACGTGCAGGCCCAGTGCGAGCGCCTTCATGGCCTCGGCGGCGGCATAGTCCCCGGGACCGGAGATGAGCGCGAGATCGGCCTGCGGCAAAGCTTCGACGCCGAGTGCAATGCTCGTCAGCGGCAGCGAGAACGCCGCCGCGTCGCCACCGCTGGCCGGGCGCGCGGCCGAGAGCAGGGCAGTCTGCGCAGCCGCGATGGCGTCGTCGCACGCCGCGGCGTCGCCGCGAACCACGACCAGCAGATCGCAGGGTGCGGCCGGTGTGTCGACCGACAACTCGGCATGCAGCAACTGCTCCAGGTTGGCCGGCGTGGCCATCAGGCAGGAAGCCTGCTCGACGCCGTCACGCGAGCGCAAGCTGGCGCCGAGTTGCATCAACGTCACCGAATCCTTGTACAGGTTCGCGAAGACTCTGAAGCGGATGGCCTGTGCAGTCATACCGACTCCGCTTCGCGGCCTCGCTTCAGCGGGCCGCTGCAGGTGCGGGTTGCGGCCCCGATCCGCCAGCACCGGGACTGCGGCACGGCGTGCAACGCTGACAAAACGCGCATGGCCGCAGTGGAATTGGTGAGTTTCGGTAAAGACTCGGCAGGTGAAAAGTAACCGTAGCACAGCCCATGCATGACGTCAAAGCGGGCCAGCGCGGCGGTGGCGTCGCCGCGGCGCGCACTGAGCCCCGATCGCGCAGCGCTCGTCGGCGCAACGCGCGGCGTGTGATTCGGAACTGGCCCCTACAGTGCGTGTCATATGATCCATGCCCATGCTAGAACAGCGCATTCAGCAGCAGTTCTTCGAAAGCGCCGATCTGCTCTCGCAGATGGCCGAAGCCCTCGCCAAGCCGATCGCGGACGCCACCCAGGCCTTGCTAGGGTGCATCACCGCGGGCGGCAAGGTCATGCTTTACGGCAGCGGATCGACGGCGTTGCTGGCCCAGCACGGCGCGGCCTCGATGGTCGGTCGCTTCGAGCGCGAGCGGCCGGGCCTGGCGGCGTTGGCCGTCGCGGGCGAGGCCGAGGTCCAGGCCCTGGGCGCTCCGGGCGATGTGCTGCTGACATTCAGCGCCGCGAGCCCGGCGACGGGCTTGTTGGCCGTCGTGCAGGCGGCGCAGGGCAAGGACATGGCCGTGATCGCCCTGACCGGCCGTGACGCCGGCGGTCTGCTGGGCCAGCTAGGCGAAACAGACGTACTCATCGCCGTGCCTTGCGACCGCGCGGCGCGCGTCCACGAAGTCCAGACGCTCGTGTTGCACTGTCTGTGCGACGCGCTGGACATGCAACTCCTTGGTGAACAGGAATCGACATGACGACACGCCCTCTCTCGTTGCTTCGCAACGCTACTTTGGTGGCCCTGGCCGCGTTGACACTCGGCGGCTGCGCCGCGCTCGTCGTCGGCGGCGCCGTGCTCGGCACCGCGCTGATGGTCACGGACCGCCGTACCACGGGTGTGCAGATCGAGGACCAATCGATCGAGTTGAAGGCGGCCACGCGGATCCGCGAAGCCGTCGGCGACCGCGGGCACATCAGCGTGGTGAGCTACAACCGCATGGTGCTGCTCACCGGCGAGGTGGCCAGCGAAGCCGACCGCGCGGCGATCGAGCAGACGGTGTCGCGCATCGAGAACGTGCGCTCGACCGTCAACGAACTGGCCGTGATGGGGTCGAGCTCGATGACCGCGCGCTCCAACGACACGATCCTGACGAGCAAGGTCAAGGCCAGCTTCCTCGACGCCAAGGACCTGCACGCCAACGCCATCAAGGTCGTGACCGAGCGCGCGACGGTCTACCTGATGGGGCGTGTGTCCGAGCGCGAGGCCGTGCGCGCCACCGATCTGGCCCGCGGTGTGTCGGGCGTGCAAAAGGTGGTGCGCGTGTTCGAGATCCTCACCGACGCCGAGCTCGCGGCTCTGGGCGGCAGCAAGAACTGAAAGCGCGCGGC
>JANOPR010000670.1:0-3370 GCA_031421955.1 Burkholderiales bacterium | reverse complement strand
CGGCCGCAGCCTACGACGCCTCGCACCGTCACGCCGACGCCGAGGTGCGCAAGCAGAACCAGGCGTTCTACGAGTACCTGGTGCCGCTGATCAAGGGCTACAGCACCGAGATGAGCCTGGACGTGGCTTCCCTGGGCGTGCAGGTGCACGGCGGCATGGGCTTCATCGAGGAGACCGGCGCGGCGCAGTACCTGCGCGACGCCAGGATCCTCACCATCTACGAAGGCACGACCGCGATCCAGGCCAACGACCTGGTGGGTCGCAAGACGGCGCGCGACGGTGGCCAGACGGCCAAGGCCATTGCCAGGCAAATCGAAGCCACTGAGGCCGCGTTGGGCGGGCACAAGAGCGCTGCAGCCCAGGCGATGCACAAGCATCTGAGCGCGGCGCGCAAGGCCTTCATCGAAGTCGTCGATTTCGTCGTTGGCCAAAGCAAGGCCAGCCCGAATGCCGTGTTTGCCGGCTCGGTGCCGTACCTGATGCTGGCCGGCAACCTGATGGCCGGCTGGCAGATGGCGCGCGCGCTGCTGGTGGCCGAAGACCAGCTCGCGGCGGGCGTCGAGGCCGCGTTCATGCAGGCCAAGATCGCGACGGCGCGCTTCTACGCCGAGCACATCCTGTCCAAGGCGCCCGGCGTGCGCGACAGCATCGTCGAGGGCCACGTCGCCGTGAACGAGATGGCCGTGGAGGGCTTCTGATGGCATTGCCGGCGGTCTTCAAGCCGCTGCGCCTGCCCGTGATCGGGGCGCCGCTGTTCATCATCAGCAACCCGAAACTCGTTATTGCGCAGTGCCAGGCCGGAATCGTCGGCGCGATGCCCGCGCTCAATGCGCGCCCGGCCTCGCAACTCGACGAGTGGCTGGCCGAGATCACCGAGACGCTCGCCGCCTGGGACCGGGACCACCCGCAGTCGCCGGCCGCGCCGTTTGCCATCAACCAGATCGTGCACAAGAGCAATGACCGGCTCGACGCTGACATGCAGGTCTGCGCCAAGTACAAGGTGCCGATCGTCATCACTTCGCTGGGCGCGCGCAAGGACGTCAACGACGCGGTGCATGCCTGGGGCGGCGTGGTGCTGCACGACATCATCAACAACTTCTTCGCCAGGAAGGCGATCGAGAAGGGCGCCGACGGCCTGATCGCGGTGGCCGCGGGTGCGGGCGGACATGCCGGCGTCAAGAGTCCGATCGCCCTGGTGCAGGAAGTCCGCACCTGGTTCGACGGCCCGCTGGCGCTGTCGGGCGCCATCGGCACCGGCGACGCTGTCTTGGCCGCGCAGGCGATGGGTGCCGATCTCGCCTACATCGGCTCGGCCTTCATCGCCACCTCCGAGGCCCGCGCCAGCGCGGCCTACAAGCAGGCCATCGTCGATGGCAGCAGCGACGACATCGTCTACTCCAGCCTGTTCACCGGGGTGCACGGCAACTACCTGAAGGCGTCGGTCCGTGCGGCGGGGCTGGACCCGGACAACCTGCCCGAGAGCGACCCCAGCAAGATGGACTTCGGCGGCGGCGAGGGTTCGAAGAAAGCCTGGAAGGACATCTGGGGCTGCGGCCAGGGCATCGGCGCGGTCAACGCGGTGGTTCCGGCGGCCGAGTTGATCGCGCGCCTGGGCCGCGAATATGCTGCGGCGCGGGCGCGGCTGTCGCTCGAGGAGCCGGCATGAATTGGCGCGGCGCACCCTGGATCGCCGCGGCGACGGCTGCGGTGGCCGTGGTCGGCTGTGCCAATGTGGGCATCGGATTGTCACTGCCGATCGGCCGCATGGGCGGCGTGCGCGTGTCGGTCGGGGGCGACGGCCCAGTCGGCGGCGGTGCGGGCGTCGGCAGCGGTGGCGGGCGGGTTGGCGTGGGGGCCACGCTGCCGCGCCCGCCTGACGGTGCCTCCACGCCGGCGTCGGCGCCGCTGCGTTAGCCCTGCCCCCAAGACGACTGTGGCGTCGACCCCCCAAGGGGGCCTCGCCCGCCTCGGGTGGCCGTGCGCGGACTGGTTTTGCCCCCAAGACGCCTGCGGCGTCGGCCCCCGAGGGGGCGCCGCCCGCTTGGGGCGGCCCGGCGCGGGTTAGTGCCTCAGATCGCCGCGCGCGCGCTCTGCGCCTTCGAGTCGCAGCCAGAACCGGCGGAGATCCAGCGCCGAGCCAGTCGGGCGAACAAGTGCAGCAGCCAGTCCGGCGCATAGCGCCAACCCAGGGCGGCCCGAGGCCGGCTGGCCAATCCGCAGCGATAGCGGCTGGCCGCTGCCTCCCAGAGCACGGCCGCGCACGGCCCGTGGCGGCGGCGGCTGACCAGGATGCCGATCGGGCAGGGCTCGGACAGGCAGCAAACGCCACAGCCGTTGCAGGGCTGGCCCAGCGCCGGCTTGGGCGGCGAGGCGGGTTCGATGGCGATCACGCGCGCAATCATCAGGCGATGCTGCGCGCATGGCACCCGCTTGATCATGCGAACACCGCTGCCATCCGCGCTCTCATCAAGCGTTGCGCGGCCGTCGGGTGAAAACTGCAGGTGCTAGAGTGCGCACCATGACTTGAACGGTCCTTCCCGTCCCCTTGCCCGTGGCGCCGGTTGCGTGGCGTGGCGAGACGGAATAGCTAGTCCGCCTACCGGTTGAGCCGGGACGCGGAAGGTTTTTGTAACCCACACGAAGTCGCGCAGACCGCGGCAAAAGGTGAGCAAGATGATGCAGCAAAGCAGGGCGAACTCGTACCTGTTCGGGGGCAATGCTCCCTACGTCGAGGAACTCTACGAGGCCTACCTCGACAACCCCGGATCGGTGCCCGACAACTGGCGCACCTACTTCGACAACCTGCAGAACGTCGCTGCCAGCGACGGCTCCGAGCGGCGCGATGTTGCGCATGCACCGGTGGTCGAGTCCTTTGCCCAGCGCGCCAAGGCCAACGCTTTCGCCAGCAAGGCCAGCAGCACGGATCTGGCCGTTGCGCGCAAGCAGGTCCATGTGCAATCCCTGATCGCGGCCTACCGCTTCCTCGGTTCGCGCTGGGCTGACCTCGACCCGCTCAAGCGCACCGAGCGGCCGAAGATTCCAGAACTCGAGCCGGCGTTCTACGACCTGTCCGAGTCGGACATGGACATCACCTTCAGCGCCGCCAACACCTATTTCGGCGGCGAGCAGATGACGCTGCGCGAGATCATGCAGGCGTTGCGCGAGACCTACTGCGGCACGATCGGCGTCGAAACCATGCATTGCACGGATCCGACCGAGAAGCGCTGGTGGCAGGAGCGGCTGGAGCGCGTGCGCAGCAAGCCGACATTCACGGCCGACGAGAAGAAGCACATCCTCGAGCGATTGACGGCGGCCGAGGGCCTGGAGCGCTACCTGCACACCAAGTTCGTTGGTCAGAAGCGCTTCTCGC
>JANOPR010000669.1:0-3314 GCA_031421955.1 Burkholderiales bacterium | reverse complement strand
CGCTGCACGGTGGCTGACAGCTTCTTCAACTTAAGTTTGTCGACCACGTGCTGCAGACTGTCCGCCTCCTCGAAGACGGAGTTGGAGAACAGCTCGGCGGCCTCGGCGTACTAGGCCTGCTCCAAATGTATCTTCACCGCGGCCTCGATTTCGGCACGGGCGGCTTCGAACGGCTTCTTGTCGCCGCCGCGAACCGCGTCCATGCGAATGATGTGGAAGCCGAAGTCGGTCTCGACCACGTTGCTGATTTCGCCGGCCTTCATCGCGAAGGCGGCGTCCTCGAAAGGCTTGACCATCGCACCGCGCGCAAAGAAGTCGAGGTCGCCGCCGCGTTCGGCCGAGGCGGTGTCGCTGGACTCCTTCTTGGCCACCGCAGCAAACGTCGCCGGGCTCTTGCGCAGCTCAACCAGCAGCGCCTCGGCCTTGGCCTTGGCCTTGCTGCGTTCGGCGGCGGAGGCCTCCTTGGCCGCGGCGATCAGAATGTGGCTGGCGCGCCGTTCCTCTGCGACGGTGTAGCGTGAGATGTTCTCGCTGTAGTACTTGCGCAGGTCCTCTTCGGTCACGCTGATGCTCGACGTCAGCGCATCGAGATCCAGCACCACATACTCGATCTGCGCCTGCTCCGGCGAGCGGAACTGGGCTTCGTTGGCCTTGTGGTACGCAGCAAGGTCGGCATCTGTGGGCGTGATCGCGGCCATCTGGTCCTTGCTGTCGAAGCGCAGGAATTGCACTTCGCGCTGCTGCAGCAACGCACCCAGCGCGGCGCGGCCCGGCGCACCGGCCGCGGGCACGCTGTTCGCGACACCACTCAGCACCTGGCGCAGCACCAGGTCCTGGCGCAGGTTGGCCTCGAAGCCCTCGGTCGTCATCCCTTGCGCGGCAATCAGTGCCCTGTAGGCAGCCACATCAATTCGACCATCAGGGCCACGCAGCGCGGCCAGCTGTGGAATCGCCATCACCTCGCGTTGCAGTCGATCGTCACTGGTCGAGAAATGCGCTCGATCGGCGGCCATGAACAACAGACGCTCACGCAGCAGGTTGTCGAGCGTTTCACGCTTGACTTCCGGGCTGTCAAAGAACGCGGCCTCGAGGTTGGGCATTTGCCGCCGCATCTGCTCGGTCTGGCGGCGGTGCGCCGCGTCCCACTCGGCCCGCGTGATCTTCTGTCCCCCCACCTCGGCAACAGCCACGCCGGCGGGGTCGTTGAACTGGCCGTAGCCCTGCACGCCGAAGAACACAAACGACGGCACGATCAGCATGATCACCGCGAAGAACAGCACGCGAATGTGTTTGCGGATGAAATCGAACATGGGGAACTTACCTTTTGCGGGCCGCGTCGGGCGTTGGGCACTCCAGACGGCACAAAGGCGAACCGGGGTCCGCCTTCGTCATCGTGCTGCTGGGCTTTTGCAGTGGGACGATTCTAGCCGAGCGCCGCGTGATGCAGCGCATGGTGGGTGCTGACGGGCTCGAACCGCCGACCTACGCCTTGTAAGGGCGCCGCTCTACCAACTGAGCTAAGCACCCGGCCGTGACAGGCTGGGCTGGGCGGCGACGCCGTGCGCCACCGCAGGCACGAATCAGAGGGCGTCTTAGACCCTTGCCAGGCCGGAACTTGGGCACCTTGGCGGCCTTGATCTTGATTGCCGCACCGGTGCGAGGGTTGCGGCCCGCTCGCGCCGCGCGCTTGGTGACGGTGAACGTGCCGAAGCCGACCAGAGAAACGCTACCGCCTTTCTTGAGGGTGGACTTGACGCCACCGATCAAGGCTTCCAATGCGCGAGTTGCCGCTGCCTTGGAAATGTCGGCCTGCTTGGCGATGTGCTCGATCAGTTCAGACTTGTTCACGAAAGGGTCCCCTCGTTCGTCAGATGGATTGTCATGCGGAGCATGTTCTTGCGGGGCTGACCTCTGCGGCAAGTCACGCTCATCACTGTTGATTCTGCCGATCCATTACAGCCGTGCACCACCCCGGTGTCAAGACTTCATCGGCGGGAGCGCGATTCTATGCGCTTTCATTTCGTGCCCAGCAGCGCCTGTTCGATCGCGCGACCCACGTCCGCCGTGCCCGCGTTTCCACCCAGGTCAGGTGTCCGCGGCGCACCGCTGCCGGGTTGCAGCACGGCCTCGATGGCGGCCAGGATGGCATCGTGCGCATCACGGTGCCCGAGGAAGTCAAGCATCAGGGCGGCGGACCAGATCTCGCCAATCGGATTGGCGACACCGCGGCCCGAGATGTCCGGCGCCGAGCCATGCACGGGCTCGAACAGGCTGGGCCACTGGCGGGTCGGATTCAGGCTGGCCGACGGCGCAATGCCGATCGTGCCGGTGCATGCGGGCCCGAGGTCGGACAGGATGTCGCCGAACAGGTTGCTGGCGACGACGACATCGAACTGCTGCGGTCGCTGCACGAAGTGCGCCGTGAGGATGTCGATGTGAAAGCGATCGACCGCCACGTCCGGATAGGCCTTGGCCATCTCGGCGACGCGCTCGTCCCAGTAGGGCATCGTGATCGAGATGCCGTTGCTCTTGGTGGCCGATGTCAGCTTCTTGCGGGGTCGCCGCTGCGCTTCCTCGAAGGCATACCTGAGCACGCGGTCGACGCCGGTGCGCGACATCACCGTTTCCTGGACGACGATTTCCCGTTCAGTCCCTTCGTACATCCGACCACCGATGCTCGAATACTCGCCCTCGGTGTTCTCGCGCACGATCAGCATGTCGATGTCGCCTGGTTTCAGGGCCTGGCCCTCGCGGTCCACCAGCGGCGAACGGATGCCCGGCATCAGACGCGCGGGGCGCAAATTGACGTACTGGTCGAACTCGCGTCGGAACTTCAGCAAGGAACCCCAGAGCGACACATGATCAGGCACGGTGGCTGGCCAACCGACCGCACCAAACAGGATGGCACCGAAGCCGCCGAGTTGTTCCTTCCAGTCGTCGGGCATCATCTTGCCGTGGCGGGCGTAGTACTCGCAGTGGGCGAAGTCAAAGTCGTGCAATGACAGCGAAATGCCAAATCGGCGCGCGGCCGCATCGAGGACACGAATTGCTTCGGGCATCACTTCCTTGCCGATGCCGTCGCCGGGAATGACCGCGATGCGGTGCGTGATCGTCATGCTGCGACTCCAGTCGATTCGTTGTTCAGTGCGGCGCCAGCCGCCGCCGCCCGCCATTGTCGCGCCACCAGCGCGGCGTCATGTCCGCGCGCGCGGCGGGTCACGCACCACGAGCGCCACCCCGACCGCCGTGACCGCCAGACCGGCAAGCACCAGCCCCGTCAGCGGTACGCAAAAAAGACAACAAGCAAGCAGCGC
>JANOPR010000668.1:0-2703 GCA_031421955.1 Burkholderiales bacterium | reverse complement strand
CGTGTCGGACGCGCTGGCCGCGCAAGTCGGCGGCATCGGCATTGCGCCGGGCGCCAACATGAACGACACGGTGGCGATGTTCGAGGCCACCCACGGCACGGCGCCCAAGTACGCCGGCAAGGACTACGTCAACCCGGGCTCCGAGATCCTCTCGGCCGAGATGATGCTGCGCCACATGGGCTGGAAGGAAGCCGCCGACCTGATCATCAGCTCGATGGAAAAGTCGATCCTGAGCAAGAAGGTCACCTATGACTTCGCGCGCCTGATGCAGGGCGCGACGCAGGTGTCATGCTCGGGATTTGGCCAGGTCATGATCGACCACATGTGAAGGGCGACGTTCGATCTGCGGAAGATTCCATCTTCAAGTGAAGCGCCGGTAATTGCCAGCAGTCTCCAGGCACGCGTCTGAGCAGGGAACTGCTCAAGCGCTTTCGGGCTTCACTTCACTCTGCAACCGCGCCACCATAAAGTTGGCGGCCTGAGTGATGTGCCTGCGAGCCAGCGCTTCGGCCCTGGCCGGGTCGCCCCGCGCAACGGCGTCGAGGATGGCGGCGTGCTGGTCCCAGATGTCACGCGGAGTCTCGTCCTTGATCAACACTTCGCCCATCGCGCGCTGGGTGTGCGTCCAATGCGTGGCCATCGCCGGCCCCACAAGCGGGTTGCCCGACAGGCCATAGATGAACTCGTGGAACTTCAGGTCGGCGGCCACCATCCTGGCCACCGAGCCGCTGGCCACTGCCTTGCGGCCGGCGTCGATCAGGGCAGGGCCGAGCTTGCCCGCGCGCTCGGCGTTGTGCTCGGCCGCGTGGCGGCAGGCCAGACCCTCGATCACCGCGCGCATGGCGTACATGTGCTGCACCTGGTCGGGCTCCAGCGGCGCCACCACCAGGCCCCGGCCCGGCGCGTCGCGCAGCACGCCGAGGTTGCGCAGCAGCAGTAGCGCCTGCTGCACCGGCTGGCGCGAGACGCCGAGCGTCTTGGCGATCTGCTCCTGGATGATGCGTTCGCCCGACGCGAGCTGGCCCGAGGCGATCTCGCCCAGGATCGCGTCGCGCACCTGCTCGACGAGGTTGGGGGCCAGGGCCAGCGCTTTCATGGGGGCGAGTGTAGCAAGAGCGCCGCACACTGAATTCAGAGTTCACTCTGGATTTCCCCTATACGAACTCTGAATTCAGAATACTACATTCATACGCATCGCCTTCCGGAGGCCCCGCATGACTGCCACCCCCACCGCCCACCGCAGCGTCGCCGAGATCGTTGCGCGCTTCCTCGTCGCGCGCGGAGTCGACCGCATCTTCGGCCTGCAAGGCGGTCATATCCAGCCGATCTGGGACCATCTGGCGCAGCTCGGCGTGCGCATCGTCGACGTGCGCGACGAAGGTGCGGCGGTGCACATGGCGCACGCGCACGCGCAGCTCTCGGGCGGCCTTGGCATCGTGATGGCGACTGCCGGGCCGGGTGTCACCAATTGCGTGACGGCGATGACCAATGCCCACCTCGAGCGCGTGCCGGTTCTGCTGATCGGCGGCTGCCCGCCGCTGCCACAAGACGACCTCGGCCCCCTGCAGGGCATCGACCATGTTGCCATCCTCGCGCCGGTGACGCGACATGCGCGCACGCTGCGCGTGGCCGAGCAGATCGCGCGCGATCTGGACAAGGCCTGGTCGATCGCCGAGGGCGACGGCGGCGCACCCGGACCGGTGTACCTCGAAATCCCGACCGATGTGCTGCGCGAGACGGTGCACCCGGCCTGCGTGCTCGACGAGCACATGGCCCCCAAGTCACGCCCGCGCGCGAAGCCCGACGCCGAGCTTGTTGCGCGCGCCGCCGGGTTGTTGCGCAACGCGTGCCGACCGCTGGTGATCACTGGCCGCGGCGCCCGCGGCACGAGTGAAGCGTTGACAAGGCTGCTCGACGCCAGCGGCGCGGTCTATCTCGACACGCAGGAAAGCCGCGGCCTCGTCGATGGCGCGCACGCGTCGGTCGTCGGTGCCGTGCGCGCTCGCGCGATGCAGGAGGCCGACCTCGTACTGGTCGTGGGTCGCAAGCTCGACTACCAGATGGGCTACGGCTCGCCGGCCGTCTTCAAGCAAGCGAAATTCATCCGCATCGCGGACCATGCCGATGAGCTGCGCGACAACCGGCGCGGTGAGGTCGAGCTGCTGGCCGATGCGGGGCTGGCGCTGGCCGCCATCGCCGATGTGCTGAAGGCGCCATCGGCAGCACTCGACTCCGCCTGGACTGCCGCGCTGCGTGCCGAGCATGTCAAGCGCGCCGCCAAGTACGCCGAAGGCATGGCCCTCGCGCCAGCCGGCAAGGACGGCCACATGCACCCCAACCGCATCTTCGCCGCGCTGCGCAAGGTGCTGGCGCGCGACGCAATCACCGTCGCCGACGGCGGCGACCTGCTCAGCTTCGCGCGCATGGGCCTCGAATCGCGCCACTACCTCGACGCCGGCGCCTTCGGCTGCCTGGGAGTCGGCACGCCTTACGCAGTGGCCGCTGCGCTGTTGCATCCCGAGCGCCAGGTGGTCGCGATCACGGGAGACGGCGCCTTCGGCATCAACGCGATGGAGATCGACAGCGCCAAGCGCCACGGCGCCAAGGCGGTGTTCATCGTCTCCAACAACGCGGCCTGGAACATCGAGCGCCTCGACCAGGAGATGAACTACGGCGGCCGCGTGGTCGGCACCACGCTGGCGT
>JANOPR010000667.1:0-4686 GCA_031421955.1 Burkholderiales bacterium | reverse complement strand
ATGGCTCGGCCTCCTCGGGCGGGTAGTCGACCACCAACACGCCGTCGACGCCAGCCGCCTTGGCGTCGGCGACGAAGCGCGCGATACCGTAGCGCTCTATCGGGTTCGCATAGCCCATCAGCACCACCGGTGTTTGGGCGTTTCGTTCGCGGAACGCGCGCACATAGCCCAGCACCTGGGTCATTCCCACGCCCCGGGCCAGCGCGCGCTCCGAGGCCTTCTGGATCACGGGTCCATCGGCCATCGGGTCGGAGAACGGCACGCCGAGTTCGATGATGTCGGCGCCGGCCGCGGCCATCGCCAGCATCACTTCCGCGGTGGCCTCGGGCAGCGGGTCGCCGGCGCAGATGTAGGGGATCAATGCCTTGCGGCGCCTGGCCTGCAATTCAGCGAAGGTGGCAGCGATTCGGCTCATTGCTTCACCGCCCCGCCCTTGCAAGAGGGCCGGCAGTAGAAGTCGACACCGGAGAGGTCAGCCACGGTACCGATGTCCTTGTCGCCGCGGCCGGAGAGGTTGACCAACAGGTGCTGGTCGCGCTTCATCGTTGCAGCCAGCTTCATCGCGTGGGCCACGGCGTGGCTCGACTCGAGCGCCGGAATGATGCCCTCAGTTCGGCACAGGCGGTGAAATGCCGCCAACGCTTCCTCGTCGGTGATGCCGACGTACTCGGCGCGGCCGATGTCCTTCAGGTGCGCATGCTCGGGACCCACGCCGGGGTAGTCCAGCCCGGCCGAGATGGAATGCGTCTCCGTGATCTGGCCGTTGGCGTCCTGCAGCAGGTAGGTGCGGTTGCCATGCAGCACGCCGGGCGATCCCGCAATCAGCGACGCCGAGTGCTTGCCCGACTCGATCCCCAGGCCGGCCGCCTCGACACCGATCAGGCGCACGGCCGCGTGCTCGATGTACGGATAGAAGATGCCCATGGCGTTGCTGCCGCCGCCGACGCAGGCGATGACGGCGTCTGGTTGGCGGCCGATCATCGCCGGCATCTGCGCCAGGCACTCGTCGCCGATCACGCGCTGGAAGTCGCGCACCATCGTCGGGTACGGATGCGGGCCGGCCACGGTGCCGATGATGTAGAAGGTGTTCTCGACATTCGTGACCCAGTCGCGCAGCGCCTCGTTGAGGGCGTCCTTGAGCGTGCGCGAGCCGCTCTCCACGGGCACGACTTTCGCGCCGAGCAGGTGCATGCGGTAGACATTGGGCGCCTGGCGCTTGACGTCCTCGCTGCCCATGTAGACCACGCACTCCATGCCGTAACGCGCCGCGACCGTGGCGCTGGCCACGCCGTGTTGGCCGGCCCCCGTTTCGGTGATCACGCGCGGCTTGCCCATACGCCGCTCCAGCAGCGCCTGGCCGATGTTGTTGTTGACCTTGTGCGCGCCGGTGTGATTGAGGTCTTCGCGCTTGAGGTGAATCTGTGCGCCGCCGATCTCGCGCGAGAGGCGCGCTGCGTGGTAGACCGGACTGGGTCGACCGACGAAATGCGCCAGCTCGTTGCGGTACTCGGCAATGAACTCCGGATCGACGCGGTAGCGCTCGTAGGCGGCCTTCAACTCGTCGAGCGCATGGATCAGCGTTTCGGCGACGAAGGTGCCGCCATAGGGCCCGAAGTGCCCGCGGGCATCGGGTTG
Organism: Burkholderiales bacterium; assembly: GCA_031421955.1. GTDB lineage: Bacteria > Pseudomonadota > Gammaproteobacteria > Burkholderiales > Burkholderiaceae_C > CADEEN01. Next base: position 3,051 of record JANOPR010000667.1, on the reverse strand, counting down.
TTGATAGTTCAGCATGTCAGCGTTCTCAGGGTACTTGCGCGGCGCGCGCGCCCGGTCTGGATGGGTCAGGCCGCAGGCGAGGCCTCAAAGGCCACCGAATCGTCCGTCCCGGTCCAAGGCGTGAGTGGCGCAGCCGCGTCGCGGGCGGGTCATGTGGCGAGGTCCTCGAGGCGGGCATCGGCCTCTCGAACCGCTTCGCAGAACCGGCGCATCAGCATGGCATCCTTGATGCCCTTGGCGCTCTCCACGCCGGAGCTCACATCAACGGCAAAGGGCCGTACGTGGAGCACGCCATCGATCACGTTTGCAGGATTCAACCCACCAGACAAAACGAGGCGAGAGGGCACGTCGGCGGGAATGAGAGACCAATCGAACACCTTGCCGCCACCGCCATGACCGTCGACGGCAGCGTCGAGCAGCAGGGCCTGGGCGTTTGGAAAACGGTGCCCGCAGTCTAGCAAATCGAAGCCCGGCCTCATCGCCACCGCACGCAGGTAGGGCCGTTGGGCGGCGTCGCAGGCGGCGGGCGTTTCGTCGCCGTGGAACTGCAGAGCGGCATGCGGGATCGCGGCGGCAGCCGCCAGGATCTCCGAGCGCGGTGCATTGACGAACAACAGCACGGGCGTCACGAAAGGCGGCAGCGACCGCGTCAGGCTGGCCGCCCGCTCCAGGCTGACGCAGCGCGGGCTCTTGGGGTAGAGCACGAAGCCCAGCGCGTCGGCACCGGCATCGATGGCCGACAGGACATCAGCCTCGCGTGTCAGCCCGCAGATCTTGATGCGCGTGCGCATCATGGGCGCTCCTCGTCCGCAGGGTACTGCAGCCGGTCCCCCGGGGGGACGCGGTCCGGCTTGGGGGCGGCCCGGCGCTCGGCCCGGGTGACCTGTCGCTCATGAAGGCAGCCAGTCGAAGGCCGGCGTGTGCTCGGGTATCGCATGCGCGCGATCGTAGTACGGTCCGGCGAAGTACAGGCCGTCGGGGGCAAATGTCGGCGCCGCGGCATCGCGACTGCGTGCCGCCAGCACGGCGCCCAGCCAGGCGGGCGGCTGGCTGCCCTGCCCGACTGCCACCAGGCAGCCCATCAGATTGCGCACCATGTGGTGCAGAAAGGCTGCGCCGTCGAAGTCGAAGCGCCAGTAGGCGCCGCGCCGTGTGATCGAGATGCGGTGCAGGCGCTTGACCGGCGTGCGGGCCTGGCACTGTGAACTGCGAAATGAACTGAAGTCATGCTCGCCGAGCAGCAAGGCGGCCCCTGCGCGCATCGCCTCGCCGTCGAGCGGTCTGAAGACCCAGCCTGCCATGGTGTCCTCGAGCGCCGGTCGCACCGCAGATTCGAGCAGCAGGTAGGCATAGCGCCGGCCCAGCGCGCTGTTGCGGGCGTGAAACGCGTCGCCCACGGGCTGGCACCATTGCACGGCGATGTCGCGGGGCAGGTAGCGATTCGTGCCGCGGACCCAGGAGGCGCTGTCGCGACCCACCGGGGCGTCGACATGCACGACCTGGTTCAGGGCGTGCACGCCGGTGTCGGTGCGGCCTGCGCAGACGCTGGCCACGGGGCTGTCGGCAAACAGGGACAAGGCCTGCTCCAGCCGGTCCTGAACGGTCTGGCCGTCGGGCTGACTCTGCCAGCCATGGTAGGCGCCGCCCCGGTAGGCCACGCCGAGCGCGATGCGCCGGCTCGGCGCCGGCGCCTCACGCGGCACCGTCTCAGGCAAGACCGTCGAGCAGGCTCTGCGCGCGCACTTTCAGCGGGCCGCTGGCCTTGGCCACGACCTCTTCCAACAAGTCACGGGCGCCTTCCTTGTCACCGATCTGGCGGAACTCTTCGGCGAGTTCGAGCTTGCGCGTCAGCGGATCCGAAGGGTCCATCGGCGCAGCGGTATCCAGGTCGCCCGTGCCGGTCGTCGAGAAGTCGAGCGCGGGCTCGGAGGTGCGGCCAGCAGCCGGCTTGCCCAGATCGAGCGAAATCGCGCCAAAGTCGAATGCGGCAGCAGTCGTCGTCGACGCGTCCTCGGCTTGGCCGGTAGGCAGGTTCAGGTCGGCAATTCTGGCGGCGACCTCCTGGGCCACGGCCTTGTCCGTGGTGTCGAGCGAGCCCATCGGCTGCGTGCTCTCCAAGGCCGTCGCCGCGCCTGCCGCGGGTGCCACGATGTCCAGGTCGAGATCGAGATCGACGGGTGGCGCTGCCACGCTGTCGGTGTCGCCACTTCGCGTGGACATGCCAAAGCTGGATCCAGGGGGCAGCACCGATTGCGGCATCGTGCTGGCTCCCAGGGGCTCGACCACGGCGGCGGCACCGCCTGCAAGGGCCGGGCTGGGGCGCCCCCCCGGCGTGTACAGGGGGTTTTCGGGATCGATCTGCTGGCCGAGTTCCTGGGCCTTGTGCCAGTCCTCGCCCTCGCCCTTGGTCAGCGAGTGCAGCTGGGTGGCAAGCAATTCGAACCCCTTGGTGTCGCGACGCTTGGCGTACACCTCAAGCAATTTGGTCCGGATCGCCAGCCGGTCCGGGTTGCTGCGCATCGCTTCCTTGAGAATCTCCTCGGCCTGCAGGTCGCGGCCATAGGCCAGGTAGACGTCAGCCTCGGCCACCGGGTCGACATCGCCGATGGCGTCGAGCTGGCTCAAGGAGTAACTCATCGACGACGAAGCGCCTGACGCGTCGCGAGTGTCAATGCGCTGGCCACCGCTCGCACCAAAGAACGAATCAGGTTGCAGACGGCTCTCGAGGAATGAGGTTTCACCGCTCTCGTTGCGCGCGCGACTGCGCCAACGATAGAAGCCGAGTCCGGCCAATAGCGCAAGCACCACGCCGGCACCCGGCAGCACAAACTGGTTGTCCAGCAAGCCCTCGACGAATCCGGGTTCCTCTGCCTTGGGCGCGACGGACGGCTTGACGGCCAGGGTCGGCGCCGGCGCCGCGGGCGCCTTGGCGACCACCGCCGGCTCGGCTGCCGGTGCTGGCGCTGGTACAGGCGCTGGTGCGGGTGCGGGCGCGGGCGCCGCGGCTGGCGAAGGCTCTGGCGCAGGAGGCGGCGCCGCGGCCACGATCAC
>JANOPR010000666.1:0-1794 GCA_031421955.1 Burkholderiales bacterium | reverse complement strand
GTCATGCTGGCTTGACTCGGTTAACGGATTCTTGGGCATCTGGCACGCGTTCATTGCGGCTCGCGAAAGCCGCTTGCGGCCGATATGGTGGCACAGCTCCAGGATTCAAGGTTTCGTCGGCCATCCGCTCGGCAATCATTGCCCGCAGGATGTCGAGTCCGCGGCCGTCGCGCGCGCTGACAAAGACGCGCGGCGTGCGCTGCCCGGGGGCGCGCTCGACTGCATCGCGCAGCGCGCGCGGCGTCTGCGTCTGCGTCAGCAGGTCGAGCTTGTTGTACACGAGGATTTGTGGAATGCGCTCGGCACCGATCTCGGCCAGCACCTGCTGCACCTCCTGGATCTGCTCGGCGACAAGGGGACTGGCCGCATCAATGACATGCAGCAGCAAATCGGCGTCTGAGGCCTCCTGCAAGGTCGCGCGAAAGGCATCGACGAGCTTGTGCGGCAGGTCGCGGATGAAGCCGACCGTATCGGACAACGACACCTGCCGCGCGGCCTCCTGCAGCCACAGCGACCGCGTGGTGGTGTCCAGGGTCGCGAACAGCTGGTCAGCGGCATACGCGCGAGCCTTCACCAGCGAATTGAATAGCGTCGACTTGCCCGCATTGGTATAGCCGACCAGCGAGATGCGAAAGGTGCCGCTGCGTTCACGCGCGCGGCGCTGCGTCTGGTGCTGGCGCTTGACCTTCTCCAGCCTCGCCTTGACGGTCTTGATGCGCTCACCAATCATGCGCCGGTCGAGTTCGATCTGCGCCTCACCCGGCCCACCACGGATGCCGATGCCGCCGGTCTGGCGCTCCAGGTGACTCCAGCGCCGCACGAGCCGCGTTGCCTGGTATTGCAGTCGCGCCAGTTCGACCTGCAGCTTGCCCTCGAAGCTCTGCGCGCGGGCGGCGAAGATATCCAGAATGAGCGCGGTGCGATCGGCCACGGACACGCCCAGGTGCTGCTCGAGATTGCGCTGCTGCGCCGGCGACAGCGCCTGATCGAAGATCACGCCATGCGCCCGCTCGGCGAGCACCAGGGTCTTGATCTCGTCGGCCTTGCCAGAACCAATGAACAGGGCCGCGTCCGGTGCCTTGCGCCGGGCAATGACACGAGCCACCGGCTCGTCACCGGCCGAGGCCGCGAGCAGTGCCAGCTCGTCCAGCGTGGGATCGAACGACGATCCGGGTCCGAGATCGACACCCACCAGGACCACGCGCGCGGCGCTGGTGTCGCTATCGCGGCCGATGATGGACGAATCCAAGAGATCGCGCGCCGGTCTCCGCAAGGTCGAACATTAGGCAGCGCCCGATTCGCTTGATTCGCTCGATTCCTGCGCGTGGAAATTGACGGCACGGCCGGGCACGACGGTCGAGATGGCATGCTTGTAGACCATCTGCGTCACCGTATTGCGAAGCAGCACGACGTACTGGTCGAACGACTCGATCTGGCCCTGCAGTTTGATGCCGTTGACGAGGTAGATCGACACCGGCACATGCTCCTTGCGCAGGAGATTCAGGAACGGATCCTGCAGCAATTGCCCCTTGTTGCTCACGATATTCACTCCGTGTTTGAAGTTAGCCTGGCGGTCACGTTAGCACAGGGTTGCCACCTATGGTGGCCACGCCCATTCCAGGATTAGGAGCCCTTGTCGTCGAAAGGGTTCCGCGAGGTCTTCATTTCAATGCGCATGGGCGTGCCGACCAGCTTGAAGTGCGCCCGGATGCGACCTTCGAGGAAGCGCTTGTAGGCGTCAGTGACATGCTCGAGCGAGTTCCCGTGCACGACCACGATCGGCGGGTTCATGCC
>JANOPR010000665.1:0-4231 GCA_031421955.1 Burkholderiales bacterium | reverse complement strand
ATCACGACCGCGGCACTGGCCGCACAGTTGTCGGTCAGTGAAGCTGCGCTGTACCGCCACTTCGCCAGCAAGGCGCAGATGTTCGAGGGCCTGATCGAGTTCATCGAGTCGAGCGTCTTCACGCTGATCAACCAGATCGTCGAACGCGAGGCCGCCGGTGCGCAACAGGCGGCCAAGATCCTGGGTGTGCTGCTGCAATTCGGCGAGAAGAACCCGGGCATGACGCGGGTCATGGTCGGCGATGCGCTGGTGTTCGAGCATGACCGCCTGACCGCGCGCATGAACCAGTTCTTCGACCGTGTCGAGTCGCAGTTGCGGCAGAGCCTGCGCGCTGCGGCCGAAGCCAATGGCTCGGCGCAGCCCACTGTCGACGGCAACGCCCAGGCCTCGGCGCTGACCTCGTTCGCCGTGGGCCGCCTGCACCGATAGGCGCGCTCGTGTTTCAAGCGCAGCCCGACCGAGTACCTCGAGACCGCGCTGCGCCTGATCGGCTGAACGGGTCCTGGCGCGGGCGCTGGATTGACGGCGCTGGAAGCGCCGGCGCGCGGTCGCCGACAATTGAGCGCACGCGCTGCCACCGACATGCCGATGATGCCCACGCTCGAGACCCTGATCACCCGCGCCGACGCCTTGCTGGCCCGCCTGGAGGCAGTGCTGCCGCGCCCGCCTGTGCCCACCGACTGGGCGGCATCGACCGCGTTCCGCTACCGCAAGCGCGGCGGCGTCGGGGCCATCGAACCGGTGCGCCATGTGGCGACGATCCGGCTGGCGGACTTGAAGGAAGTCGAGCCGCAGAAGGAGCGCCTGCTGCGCAATACGCGCCAGTTCGTCGCCGGGCGCGCGGCCAACAACGTGCTGCTCACCGGTGCGCGCGGCACCGGAAAGAGCTCGCTGATCAAGGCCTGCCTGAACGAGTTCGCGCCGCAGGGGCTGCGCCTGATCGAGGTCGACAAGGTCGACCTGGTGGACTTGCCCGACATCGTGGACCAGGTGGCCGCGCGCAGCGAGCGTTTCATCGTCTATTGCGACGACCTCTCGTTCGACGAAGGCGAGCCCGGCTACAAGGCGCTCAAGTCGATGCTCGACGGCTCGGTGGCGCAGGCCAGCGAGAACGTGCTGATCTACGCCACCAGCAACCGCCGCCACCTGCTGCCCGAGTACATGAGGGAAAACCTGAGCTACACCCACACCGAGGACGGCGAGGTGCATCCAGGCGAGGTGGTCGAGGAAAAGATCTCGCTCTCCGAGCGCTTCGGCCTGTGGGTCAGCTTCTACCCCTTCACGCAGGCCGAGTACCTGGCCATCGTGGCCCAATGGCTGCGGCATTTCGGCATCAGCGACGCGGCGCGCATTGCCTCGGCGCGGCCGCAGGCGCTGGTCTGGGCCCTGGAGCGCGGTTCGCGTTCGGGGCGCGTGGCCTACCAGTTCGCACGCGACTTCTCCGGCCGCGAGGATGTCTGAGCGCGCGGCGGCCGACGTCGAGTCCAGGGAGTCGCGCCATCCGGTGGATGTCGCGGTCGGCGTGCTGATAGACCCGCAAGGGCGCTTCCTGATCACGTCGCGGCCGGCGGGCAAGGTGTACGCCGGCCACTGGGAATTCCCGGGCGGAAAGGTCGAGCCCGGCGAGACGGTCGAGGCCGCGCTGCTGCGCGAATTGCACGAGGAACTCGGCATCACGATCGGCGCCGCCCAGCCCTGGAAGACCACGCTGCACGACTACCCGCATGCGCTCGTGCGCCTGCACTTCTGCAAGGTCTTCGACTGGCGCGGCAAGTTTGAGATGCGCGAGGCCCAGCAGATGGCCTGGCAGGTGCTGCCGGTCGAGGTCGAGCCGCTGTTGCCGGGCACGCTGCCGGTACTTGCATGGCTGGCAGACGAGCGTGGATTCGTGGGCCCGACGCACTAGACTTCCGGCATGGACTGGCTGGATCAAGTGAAGTGGGATCGCGACGGCCTGGTGCCCGTGATCGCGCAAGAGGTCGGCAGCAACGATGTGCTCATGTTCGCCTTCATGAACCGCGAGGCGCTGGCGCGCACGGCGCGCGAGGGCCGCGCGGTCTACTGGAGCCGCTCGCGCCAGAAACTCTGGCCCAAGGGCGAAGAGTCCGGCCATGTGCAGACGGTGCACGAAATCCGCCTTGATTGCGACAACGACGTGGTGCTGCTCAAGGTGACGCAGCTCGGGCACGATCCCGCGACCGCTTCGATTGCCTGCCACACCGGCCGCCATGCCTGCTTCTTTCAGAAGCTCGAAGGCGATGCCTGGCACACGGTGGAACCTGTACTGAAGGACCCGGAGGCGATCTACAAGTGAGTGGCAACGACACCCTGGCCCGGCTGGCCGCCGTGATCGACGCCCGGCGCGGCGGCGATCCCGACAAGAGCTATGTGGCACGCCTGTTCGACAAGGGCACCGACGCGATCCTCAAAAAAGTCGGCGAAGAGGCCACCGAGGTCGTGATGGCGGCCAAGGACGGCGCGCCCGAGCGCGTCGTCGCCGAGGTCGCCGACCTGTGGTTCCATACGATGCTGGTACTGGCACAGTTCGGCTTGAAGCCGGCGGATGTGCTGGCCGAACTCGAGCGCCGCGAGGGCCTGTCGGGCCTGGACGAATTTGCTTCGCGCAAGGCACAAACCCGTGATCAGGAGGGAAGCTGAAATGGACCACGCCGTGATCGATGCCGGCTCGGGCAAGACGAGCGAGGAACTGGCCAGCCTGAAGTCCGTGACGCAGATCGTCTATGTGCTGCAGGCGCTGAGTTTTGTCTTCGGCCTGACCGCGCTGGTGGGTCTTATCATCAACTACGTCAAGCGCGAGGACGCCGCCGGCACGCTGTACCAGAGCCACTTCGACTGGCAGATCCGCACCTTCTGGTGGGGTCTGCTGTGGTGCGTGCTCGGGGTGATCCTGATCTTCGCGCTCGGCTTGGGCTTCGTGGTGCTGTTCGCGGCCTTCGTCTGGGCCATCTACCGTGTCGTCAAGGGTTGGCTCAAGTTGACCGAAGGCAAGCCGGTGCTGCCGTCCGGGGCGCAGTGAGCGCGATGAGCAGCGACCCGAATTGCCTGTTCTGCAAGATCGTCGCCGGTCAGATTCCGGCGAAAAAGGTCCATGAGGACGACCAGGTGCTGGCCTTTCACGACATTCACCCGTGGGCGCCGGTGCACATCCTGATCGTGCCCAAACTGCACCTGACGTCGATGGTCGATGTCGGGCCGGAGCACCAGGGCCTGCTCGGCCACATGCTGGTCGTGAGCAGCCGGCTGATGGCCGAGCTCGGGGTGAACAACGGTTACCGGCATGTCATCAACACCGGCCGCGATGGCTCGCAGGAGGTGATGCACCTGCACCTGCACGTGATGGGCGGCCCCCGGCCCTGGAACAAAGGCTGACCTAGAATCATCCAATTCGATTTCTCCCGGAGAGAGTCATGGGATCGTTCAGCATTTGGCATTGGTTGATCGTGTTGCTGGTGGTGGTGCTGATCTTCGGCACCAAGAAGCTGAAGAACATCGGCGCCGATCTCGGCGGCGCGGTCAAGGGCTTCAAGGACGGCATCAAGAGCGGGGGCGAAACCCCGCCCGAAGCCGGCGCAACGCCGACGCAGCAAGTCACCGCCACGAACAAGGCGGCCGATCCGAACACCGTCGACGTCGAAGCCAAGACCAAAACTTGAGTCCAAGCCCCTGCTCACGAGGGGCCCGCGCATGATCGACTTCGGCTTTGACAAGATTGCGCTGATCGGCGCGGTGGCGCTGATCGTCATCGGGCCGGAGAAGCTGCCGCGCGTGGCGCGGACGGTGGGGCATATGCTGGGCAAGGCGCAGCGCTATGTCGAAGATGTGAAGGCCGAGGTCAACCGGTCGATCGAACTCGAAGAATTGCAGAAGATGAAGAGCGAGTTCGAGGGCGCAGCACGCGACGTTGAGCAGAGCGTGAACCGGGAAATGAGCTCGACCACCAGCGAGCTCGAGAACAGCTGGAAGGAAGCCACGCCCGGCCTGGGTTCGCCCTCGGGCGATCTCAGCGCGGCGTATACGCCGCCGCCGCCCGAGTACAAGCACCCGAAGAAGCAGTGGCGCCTCAAACGCGGTGCCATGCCGGCTTGGTACAAGCAACGTCAGAGGATTCGCACCCAGGCGCTCTCGGGCGCGGCGCGGGTGGCGCGCTTCAGGCCCAGGCCGCTCGCCAAGTGACGGCCCCCAGGATGGTTCGCATCGGCCCCCTTGGGCC
>JANOPR010000664.1:0-8162 GCA_031421955.1 Burkholderiales bacterium | reverse complement strand
TGACCGGCCGCCCGGGCGACCCGTTGCGCGCGGGCACCAGCGTCAACGACATCATGGGCGGCATGTTCGGTGCCATCGGCGTGCTCGGCGCGCTGATCCAGCGCGGCATCACGGGGCGCGGCATGGAGGTGCAGTCGGCTCTCTTCGAGAACAACGTGTTCCTGGTCGGCCAGCACATGCTGCAGTACGCGATGACCGGCAAGGCGGCCGCGCCGATGCCCGTGCGCATCAGCCCCTGGGCCATCTACGACGTCTTCACCGTGAAGGACGGCGAGCAGATCTTCCTGGCCGCGGTCAGCGATGCGCAGTGGCTGACCTTTTGTGATGCGCTGGGCTTCGCCGATCTCAAGGCCGACGCCTCACTCGCGCTCAACAACCAGCGCGTCGAGCGGCGCGCCACGCTGTTGCCGCTGATCGCCGAGCGCTTGAAGGTGTTCAGCGCGGCTGATCTGTCGGCCAGGTTCGAAGCCGTCGGCCTGCCGTTTGCGCCGATCATGAAACCCGAAGAGCTGTACGACGACCCGCACCTGCTGGCCACCGGCGGCCTGGCCGACATCGTGCTGCCCGACGGCGACCGGGCCGGCCAGACGGTGAAGACCACCCTGTTCCCGATCACGCTGGCCGGCGCGCGCCTGGGCGTTCGCATGGATCCGCCGACGCTGGGTTCGCACACCGACGAACTGCTCACCGGCCTGGGCTATGCGCGCGCCGAGATCGCACAATTGAAGCAGCAGGCCAGCGTGGCCTGATCACGGAGACCGACATGAGCCGAATCACAGTCACCCGCCGCCTGGCCCTGCTCGCCATCGCACTGGGCGCCACGGCCAGCCCCGCGTGGGCGCAGGTCGGCGACAAGACCATCAAGTTCATCCTGCCCAACGCCACCGGTTCGGGCGTCGATGCCATCACACGCGCCGCGCAGCCCGCGCTGGCCAAGGCGTTGGGCCACGCCATCGTGGTCGACAACCAGCCCGGTGCTGGCGGCATCGTCGGCCTGCAGGCGCTGGCCAGGACGGCGCCTGATGGTTTCTCGCTGTCGGTGGTGTCGAACAACGTCGTCATCTTCCCCAGCGTCTACAAGTCGCTGCCCTTCGACATGCCGGGCGACTTCACGCCGATCGCCATCGTCGGCACGACGCCGATCGTGCTGGTCGTCAACCCGGCCAAGGTGGCGGCCACCAACCACAAGGAATTCGTGGCGCTGCTCAAGAGCAAGCCCGGCCAGCTTAACTATGGCTCGGGCGGCAACGGCACCATCCTGCACCTGGCCGGGGCGATGTACCTCGACGAAACCGGCACCGACGCCAAGCACATTCCCTACAAGGGCGTGGGGCCGATGGTCACCGACCTGCTCGGCGGGCAGATCGAATTTGCCACCCTGGCCCTGCCCAGCGTGCAGGCGCACATCAAGAGCGGCGCCTTGCGCGCCATCGGCGTGACCGGCGCCCAACGCACGGCCGCCGCCCCCGAGATCGCCACCATCGCCGAGCAGGGCACACCCGGCTACGTCGTCGATGCCTGGTTCGGCGTGCTCGGCCCCAAGGGCATGGCCGGCGCCGACGTGAAGCGCGTGCACGACGCGCTGGGCGCGGCCTTCGCCGACCCGGTGGTCAAGGAGACGATGGCCCGCATGGGCAACGCGATCAACCTCAGCAGCACCGAGTTCGCGCAGGGCTACTTCCGCACCGAGAAGGACAAGTACGCCAAGCTGGTAAAGAAGGTCGGTCTCGAGTTGCAGTGATTGCGTGCCTTGCTGACAATCTGAGCCGGCGATAACAACCTGGGACAGGAGGCAACGATGGCAAGCAAGACGGCCAAGCCGGCGCGAGTCGTGGTGTTGGTGGCTACGCGCAAGGGCGCCTGGCTTTTCCATGGCGATGCGCAACGCAAGACATGGCGCGCCGACGGGCCGCACTTCCTCGGCCACATCGTCAGCCATGTCGTGCTCGATCCGCGCGACGGGCGCACGCTGCTGGCGGCGGCCAAGACCGGGCACCTGGGCCCGACCGTCTTTGCCTCAACCAACCTGGGCCGGACCTGGAAGGAAGCGGCCAAGCCGCCGGCCTTTGCCAAGGCCGCTGACGGACAGGCCGGGCGCGCGGTCGACCACACCTTCTGGCTCACGCCGGGCCACGCTTCGGAGCCCGGCGTCTGGTACGCCGGCACCTCGCCGCAGGGGCTGTTCCGGTCGAGCGACGGCGGCGTGAACTGGGCGCCGTTCTCGCCGATCAACGACGACGCGCAGTACCGCGAGTGGATGGGCACGGTGCAGGACGGCACGCCCGACGGCCCCAAGCTGCACTCGATCATCGTCGACCCGCGCGATCCCGCACACCTGTACTTCGGCATGTCGGGCGGTGGCGTGCACGAGTCGGTCGACGGCGGGCGCAGCTTTCGCCCGCTTGTCAAGGGGATGGAGGTGGTCGAGGGCTTCGACGCCTCCATGATCACCTGCCACGACCCGCACTGCGTGCGCCTGTGCCCGAGCCGGCCCGACCGTCTCTACCAACAGAACCACTGCGGCATCTACCGCCTGGACCGACCCTCCGACGAGTGGGTGCGCATCGGCAAGAAGATGCCCAAGAGCGTCGGCGACGTCGGTTTTCCGATGGTGGTGCACCCGCGCGACGCCGACATGGCCTGGGTCTTTCCGATGGACGCCGCCGATGTGTGGCCGCGTACCAGCCCCGCGGGCAAGCCGGCCGCCTATGTGACGCGCAACGCTGGCAAGACCTGGCAGCGCCAGGATGTCGGCCTGCCGCCGGGCCAGGCCTGGTGGACCGTGAAGCGCCAGGCCATGACTGCCGATGCGCAGGACCCCCTCGGGCTGTACTTCGGCACCACCAGCGGCGAGCTGTGGATGAGCCGCAACGAGGGCCAGCGCTGGGCCTGTATCGCGCGGCACCTGCCGGAAATCTACGCCGTGGAGCTTGCCGAACCGCGATGAAGGTCTTGATCCCGAGCGCTCTGCACTCGTACACACGGCAGGCCTGGATTCACGCCGAAGGCGCGACGGTCGGTGCGGTGCTTGACGACCTGGAGCGCCAGTACCCGGGGATTCGCTTTCGCATGATCGACGAGCAGGACCGCATGCGCGCCAACATGCGGTTCTTCGTCGATGGCGCTGCAACCTTCGACCTGGCGCGGCCGCTGCGACCGACCGACTCGCTGCAGATCGTCCAGGCGTTGAGCGGCGGGTGAATTTGACGGCCCCAACCTCGCTTCACTCGCGTCGCCCGCGCCGCCCGCGGCGCGCCCATTTGCGCCCCGACGCGCTGCCGCCCGAGTTGACGGTGCCAGCGGCCTGCTACGACTGTGCGATGCGCTGCTTGTTGCGGCGGGCAACGAGGCCGAGGAAGCCGAGCCCGGCGAGCATGAGCGCATAGGTCTCGGGCTCCGGTATGGCCGCCACGGGGGCAAATTCACGGGGAGTGGCAATGCCACCCGCCGCCAAGACGTTGAGGCCACCGCTCAAACCGTTGCTGCCCTCCTCGCCGGTACCGATGCAGCCGGCGGCGTTGACGGTGTCGCCGATCATCGTCACCGCACCGGTATGCGCCAACGCCCTGCCGCAGGAGAGCGTGACGGCGTCGTTGAAGGAGATGCTGGCGGAGGCGAGGATGTTGCCTTCGAACGTCGTGCCCGTGTCGAGGGTCGCGGAACTGCCTACGTTCCAGTACACGCCGGCACCCGCCCCGGTGTTGATCACATCGACGAACGAGCCCGGCGACGTGATCAGCGTGCTCGCCATCTGGAAGACCCAGAACGCGTTGGCGTTGCCACCGCCATCGAGCGTGAGGCGTCCCGTCAGATTGCTTACGCCCGCGGCCACCGTATAGACGCCCGGTGCGAGCGTGAGTCCGACCAGATCCACCCCGAGCAACGTACCGGGACCCATGAGTCCCAGACTGGTCATCGCGTTGACGAGTTGACCGTCCGCCGTGATCGCGAACGCGTCACCTTGGTGTATTGCGCCGGTGGCGGTTCCCGGGCCCTCGTTGGCAAGCGTTGCGAAGAATCCGGTGATCCCGGTCAGCGAAGCGTTGTTGGAGACGCCCAGATTTCCGGTCAGGGTGGTCGCTCCGGTATTGGTTACGGCCGAGGCACCCAGGACCGCGAAGCTCGACAGTTCCGAACCCAACACGGACTGGGACCATGCCGGGGCAGGAACGCAGACCAGTGCGACGACCAGCGGCGCAAGCAATTGCAGGGATTTCATGGGTAGGTCCTTGTCGGGTCAGGTGGAGGGATCACACATCGGGACGCAGTGCGGGCGCTAGGTCATAGTGGCTTTAGCGGGGGCCTTCTTCGTGAGACTCGCGCGGCACTTCTCGCGCGCCTGCGCCGACGGCTGGGCCTCAAAACGCGCCACCGAGTCGTCGATACCGGCCGAAGGCGCCGAGGTGCCTGCGGCGGGCACGACCGGTTGGGCCTGGGCCCACCCCATGGCGGCAGCCAACACGGCAGTGAGCAGGGGGCGCAGCCAGCGAAACATCATCGGTCATCCTTGGTGGCGCTTGCGCTTGCAGCGGCGGCACAGACGCGCAGACGGGCGTTGTCCAAAACACCCAGGCTCGACGTTGCGCGTCGCCATGTGGCAGGTCTGTGCGTTGGCGCACTCACCACGACCCCGATTCGGGGGGGGTCCGGGTGGGCTTTGCGCGCACCCGCTCGGCAACGATCCGCGCGATCGGCCTGAGCTTGCCCCCGGGTTGTCATGCCCGCACTGCGCCTCGACGCGCCATGCGGCCGCGGCGGGCCTGCGTGGCACACTGCCGCCTCGATGACCACCGACCGCGCCCCGGCTACCACATTGGCGGCGGCGGTCATCGGCGGCGGCCCGGCGGGCTTGATGGCCGCTGAGGTGCTGGCCGAGGCCGGTTGCACCGTCGAGCTGTTCGACGCGATGCCCTCGGTCGGGCGCAAGTTCCTGCTCGCCGGCAAGGGCGGGCTCAACCTCACGCATGGCGAGCCGCTGCCGGCATTCACGCAACGCTATGGCGCGCGGGCGCCGCAGGTGGCGCGCTGGCTCGAAGCCCTGTCGCCGAGCGCGCTACGCGACTGGGCCGCGGCGCTGGGCATCCCGACTTTCGTCGGCAGTTCGGGCCGTGTCTTTCCGCAAGACCGCAAGGCCGCGCCGCTGCTGCGCGCCTGGCTGCACCGTCTGCGCGAGCGCGGCGTGGTTTTCCACATGCGGCACCGATGGCTGGGCTGGAACGAGGCCGGTGCGCTGCGCTTGGCCTCACCGCTGGGCGAGCGTGCCATCGCTGCGCGCGCCACCGTGCTGGCGCTGGGCGGCGCGAGCTGGCAGCGCCTGGGGTCCGACGGCGCCTGGGTGCCCTGGCTGCGTGATGAAGGGGTCGACGTGGCGCCGCTGCGCCCGGCCAACTGCGGCTTCGAAATCCAGCGGCCCGACGGCACGCCCGGTTGGAGCGCGCACCTGCGCCAGCACTTTGGCGGCGCGCCGATCAAACCCGTGGCACTGCGCTGCGAGGGGTTCGAGCGCCAGGGCGAGTTCGTGCTCAGCGACTACGGCGTCGAGGGCAGCCTGGTGTACGCCGCCAGCGCACTACTGCGCGACGCGATCGCGCGCGACGGCCGGGCAACGCTGACCTTGGACCTGCTTCCCGCCTTCGATGCAGAGCGCGTGGCGCGTGAGGTCGCGCACCCGCGCGGCTCGCGCAGCCTGTCCTCGCACCTGAAAAGCCGCCTCGGCCTGGCCGGCGCCAAGATGGCGCTGCTGCACGAATTGCTGGCGCCCTCGGCGCTGGCCGACCCGGCGCGGCTGGCCGCGGCCATCAAGGCCCTGCCGCTGACGCTGACCGCTGCACGGCCGATCATTGAAGCCATCAGCAGCGCCGGCGGCGTGCGCCTCGAAGCGCTCGACCCGCAGTTGATGCTGCGCGAGCGCCCCGGCGTGTTCTGCGCCGGCGAAATGCTCGACTGGGAAGCACCGACGGGCGGCTACCTGCTGCAGGCCTGCCTGGCCAGCGGCCGCGTGGCCGGGCGCGGGGCGATGCAGTGGCTGGATGCGCAGACAGCAGCAGCAGAACGGATTGTCGGGACGGCCCAGTCGCCGTAGGCTGGCGACTGCCAAGCAACAGGGCCGTGGCAGCATGGACATGATCGGACAACTGGTTCGCCTGCCGTACGCACGCGGGCTGTGGAAGAAGTTTCCGCTCGGCTCGCTCGACCTGCGCATGAAGTGGGCCATCCTGCCCGACTACCCGCCCTATGCCTATGGTGTCTACAACGCCGCGCAGCTGGCCTCCAGGCTCGGCGTGCAGCGCATCTCGGCCATCGAGTGCGGCGTGGCGGGAGGGCGGGGACTGCTGGCGCTGGAGAAGATCGCCGCCGAAGTCGGCCCGCATTTCGGCGTCGAGATCGACGTCGTCGGCTTCGACACCGGCCAGGGCATGCCCGACCCGGTCGACTACCGCGACCTGCCGCATGTCTGGACCAGCGGCTTCTATGTGATGGATGTCGACAAGCTGCGCCAGCGCCTGACCAAGGCCCGCCTGGTCCTGGGCGACATCGCCGAAACCGGACCGGCCTGGTTGGCCGGCGCCGAGGCTGCACCGATCGGCTTTGTCGCCTTCGACCTCGACTACTACAGCTCGACGACCGAGGCCCTGAAGCTCTTCGAGGGCCCTGCCTCGACGCACCTGCCGCGCGTGCACTGCTCCTTCGACGACGTGGTCGGGCCCGAATTCGCCTGCATGAACGACAGCGTCGGCGAGTTGCTGGCCATCGACGAGTTCAATGCCGGCCACGGCTCGCGCAAGATCTGCCAGATCCGCAACCTGCGCTGCGCACGCAAGCGCGACGAGGCCTGGTACGCGCAGATCTACGCTTATCACGACTTCGAGCATCCGCGCTACGCGGAAAACGTGGCCCCGAAGGATCCGCGCTGGCGCCAACTGCCGCTCTGAGCGGGCCAGACTGTGCGCGGGGCGGAAGAGGGCCGCGGCGCGGTGCGCATCCTCCTGGATACCCCATCAACACCCGCTGCAACGAGGATCGCCGATGCCAAGCCTGCGCTCGAACCCCTAGGCCTCACGGGCCTGCTTGGCCGCTGTGGCCGCCTTCGTGGCGGCGTGCGCCACGCCGCGCGAAACCGCCACCGAGGTGCTGGCGCGTGCCACGCAGGCGACGGGCTCTGCGCAGCTGAAAACCCTGCGCTACACCGGCGAGGGCAGCGGGCACACCTTTGGCCAGGCGTACCTGCCCACGGGACCCTGGCCGAAGGTGGCCTACCACTCCGTCACGCGCAGCATCGACTACGACGCGGCCGCGATGCGCGACGAGGTCGTGCTCAGCCGCGCCGAGCCGCAGGGCGGCGGCGGCTACCCGATCTCGGGCCAGCAGCGCAACGACCAGTTCATCAGCGGCGAAGTCGCCTGGAACGTGGTCGGCGGCAACGCCGCGCCGGGCGCCCGCTTCGTTGCCGACCGCACGCACCAGCTGTGGATCACGCCGCATGGCGTGTTGAAGGCCGCGCTGCGCAACAACCCCAGCCTGCGGCGCACCGCCGACGGCGGCACGGTGCTGTCGTTCACCCAGACCGGGCGCTTCAGCGCCACCGCAGTCATCGGCAGCGACGGTCTGGTGAGCCAGGTCGACTCGGTGTACCCCGACCCGGTGCTCGGTGACACCCAGGTCCTCACCCAGTACAGCGACTACCGCGACTTCGGCGGCCTGAAGTTCCCCACACGCGAGCGCCAGGCCGTGGGCGGTTTCCCGACGCTCGACCTGGCAGTCAAGGACGTACAGCTCAACCCGGCGCTGGCGTTGGCGGTACCCGATGCGGCGCGCAACCAGGGCGAGCGCGTGACGACCGAGAAGGTCGCCGATGGCGTGTGGTTCGTCGCCGGCGGCTCGCACAACAGCGTGGCCATCGAAATGGCCGACCACTGGGTGCTGGTGGAGACGCCTCTCAACGATGCCCGCACGCAGGCCGTGATCGACGCCGTGAAGCTGCTCGCGCCGGCCAAGCCGATCCGCTTCGCGGTCAACAGCCATGCTCATTTCGACCACTCGGGCGGCGTGCGCGCGGCAGTCGCCGACGGCGCCACCATCGTCACGCAGGCGGCCAATGTGCCGTACTTCGAGCGCGTGCTGGCCCAAGCCAACACCGTCCGCCCCGACCGCATGGCGCAGCC
>JANOPR010000663.1:0-2739 GCA_031421955.1 Burkholderiales bacterium | reverse complement strand
GACCTTGGCCTCGCGCCCTTGCCGGTGCGCGATCAGAGCGCGCAGCAGGCGCTCGGGCTGCTCGACCAGGAAGCCGTGGCCGGGCGCGATCACGTCGAAGTTGCCGGCGCTGCTGACGCCGGCCACGATCGACGATCTGGTGGTGCAGGTCTACGACGACGCCCCGGTGCAGCGCCACGGCATCGCGCGCCGTTCGCTGCTGGCGCACCTGCTGCACCTGCAGGCGCAGGGCAAGGCCCTGCACAGCGGCGAGCGTTGGTAGCCGCGCTGACGTTGCGTTCAAGCCCTCTGCAGCGGCCGCCGCTCAAGCCGCCACGGGCTCGCTGTCCTGCTCTTCGGCGCCCAGGTAGGCCGCGATCACCCGCGGGTCGCGCTGCACATCCGCCGCAGCGCCTTCGCCGATCTTGCGGCCGAAGTCGAGCACGACGATCTTGTCGGAGATCTGCATCACCACCGGGATGTCGTGTTCGACGACCAGAAAGGTCACGCCGTAGCGCTCGCGCACACGCGCGATCAGGCCGGTCATCGCCGCCTTCTCGGCCGCGCCCATGCCGGCCATCGGCTCGTCGAGCATCACCAGGCGCGCTTTCTGCATCAGCGCGCGCGCGAACTCGACCTGCTTCTGCCGGCCGTAGGGCAGCTCGCCGGGCATCAGGCCGGCGATCTCGGGCATGCCGAGGAACTCGAGCACCTCGTGCGCCTGCTGCACCGCCTCGCGCTGCTCGGCGCGCGCGCGACGGCTGGCGAATGCGCCTTGCAGCAGGCCGCTGCTGCCATGCCGGTAGGCACCGACGATCAGGTTGTCGAGCACCGTCAGTCCGCCGAACAGCGCCAGGTTCTGGAACGTGCGCGCGATGCCGTGGCGCGATATTTCGTGCGCCTTGTGGGCGGTGATGTCGTGGCCGTCAAAGAACACCTTGCCGGCGGTCGGCACGTACATGCCGGTGACGCAGTTGAACAGCGTCGTCTTGCCGGCGCCATTGGGGCCGATCAGCGCGGTGATCGAGCCTTCGTCGATCGTGAACGACACGTCGTCGAGTGCGGTGATGCCCTGGAAGCGCATCTGCAGGTGCTGCACGTCGAGCAGGGTCTTGGACTTACCGGCCATCATCGGACCCCCTTGGCGCTACGCGCCGTCCCCCCGAGGGGGAGCGAGCACCTTCGGAGCGGCCGGGCGGTGCTCACGCTCCCTCCGCAGCGTGTTGCTTGCGGCCGAGGTACAGATCCTCGATCGCGCTGCTGGCGGCCACCTCTCGCGCCGGGCCGGAGGCGGCGATGCGGCCGCGGTCGAGCACGTAGGCCGTGGCGGCGAACTTCAGCGCCAGGCGCGCGTTCTGTTCCACCACCAGCATCGAGGTGCCGAGCGTCTGGCCGACCACCCGCAACTGCTGGTAGATCGCCTGCACGATCAAGGGCGCCAGGCCGAGCGAGAGCTCGTCCATCAGCAGCAGCTTGGGCCTGCCGATCAGCGCGCGGCCGAGTGCCACCATCTGCTGCTCACCGCCCGACAGCCAGCCTGCGGCCTGCGTGCGACGCTCGAGCAGCTTGGGGAACAGGGCATAGACGCCGTCCAGCCCCTCCTGCACCTTCGCACGCGGCAGGATCGCGGCGCCGACCAGCAGGTTGTCCTCGACGCTCAACTGTTTGAAGACTAGGCGGCCCTCGGGAACCTGGGTCATGCCCAGGCGCACCAGCTTGTGCGTAGGCAGGCCGAGGATCGGTTGCCCGTCGAACGTGGCCCGGCCGCCCGTGATGTGGCCATGGTGCAGCGGCAGCAGGCCGGTCAGCGCCCGGATCAGGGTCGTCTTGCCCGCGCCGTTGGCGCCGAGCAGCGCGACGATGCCGCCCTTGGGCACCGTGAGGCTCACGCGGTCGAGCGCCAGCCCCTTGCGCGCATAGGCTGCGCTCAGGTCCTCGACCTGCAGCAGGTGGTCGTTGCCGCCGCTGTTCACTTGGGCGCCCGCCATGCGAGGAAGCGGGCCTTCAACTGCCGGCCCAGACCGGCAAAACCGCCGGGCGCGAAGATCAGCAGCAGGATCACCAGCGTGCCGAAGAGCAGGTTGACGAGCTTGGGCTTGTGGTCGATCAACAGCTTGGCGAAGGCGCCCGCGTCGCTTGCGCCGCCGGCCTGCGTCGCGAAGCCGGAGATCACCGCCGGCAGCATCAACCACACGAATGCGCCGACCACGGCGCCGGGCAGCGAGCCCATGCCGCCGATGATGATCATCGCGATGAACTGGATCGCGAAGTTGATGCCGAAGAACTCGGCCGTCACGTTGGTCAGGTAGTAGGAGAACAGGGCGCCCGCCATCGCAGCGATCGCCGAGCTGAAGGCAAAGGCCTTCAGGCGCAGGATGCGCACGTCGATGCCGGCGGAGGTGGCAGCCAGTTCGTGGTCACGCATCGCCATCAGGGCGCGGCCTTCGCGCGTGCGCATTGTGTTGCGCAGGGCCAGATAGACCAGCACCACGATACCGAGCAGGAAGAAATACCAGCGCATCGGCGTGTTCAGCACGAACGAGCCGAGCTTGGCTTCCTCGATCGGGATGCCCGTGACATCGAAGAACTTGTACTGGTACTCGGCCATCACGAAGACGACGATGTAGTGCAGCGCGAAGGTCGAGAGCACGAAATACAGGCCGCGCACGCGCAGCGAGGGCAGCCCCGCGAACAGGCCGGCGAGTGCGCCGGTCAGCGCAGCCGACAGCAGCACCAGCGGAAACGGCCAGCCCAGCTGCG
>JANOPR010000662.1:0-5590 GCA_031421955.1 Burkholderiales bacterium | reverse complement strand
TCGCCGGCGGCCAGCGGCTTGCCCACGGTGTGGACGCAGGGCACAAAGTCGCCATCGCTGCCCAGTACGTCGATCACGGCGCGGCCCATGCGGGTCATCAGCCGCATGTTCACGGCCACGTAGGCGCTGTCGGAGAGTTCGACACCGATGTGCGCGATCGGCGAGCCCAGCGGACCCATCGAGAACGGCACCACGTACAGCGTGCGCCCGCGCATCGCGCCCTTGAACAGGGCCTGCTCGCCAGTCTGCAGCAGCTTGCGCATTTCGGCCGGCGCCATCCAGTGGTTGGTCGGGCCGGCGTCGTCGGCATGCTCGCTGCAGATGAAGGTGCGGTCTTCGACCCGCGCCACATCGCCCGGGTCGCTGTTGGCGGCGTAGCTGTTGGGGTGCAGCTTGGGATTCAGGCGCGTCATGGTGCCGGCCTCGACCAGTTGCTGACACAGGCGGTCGTACTCCTCGACGCTGCCATCGCACCAGACCACGTCGCGGGCTTCGGTCAAGGCGGCGATTTCCGCGACCCAGCCGATCAGTCGCGGGTGTTTGACATAGGCAGGCACATTCAGGCGCAGGCCTTCGAGCGCGGGCTGGTTCATGGGGGAAGTTCCAATCATGGCGATGCAAGAAGACGGGATTGGGCGAGCCTCGGCCGCAACCGGCGCTCGCCCAATGCCGCGCAGGTACACGCAGGTACGGGCCGCCCTCAAACCACGGGCGGGACGGGATTGTGATTCGAGTGTAATCACCTCGTAACCACCGGAATGGCGGGGTTATGCCGGCGCGCAATGCTGCGGTGCAGCGCTGGCGGGCGCAGGCGCGACAATCGCGCGCCATGAAACCGACCCGAATCGACCCCCGGCACCACGGCTTGCAGCGTCGAACGCTGGTACTCGCCTTCGCGGCAAGCCTTGCCGCGTGCGGCAAGCGCCAAGTTCCGCGAGCCCAAGCGCTGGCGGCCGGCAGCGTCGTGCTGGCCCTGGGCGACTCGTTGACTCACGGCACCGGCGCGGCGCCGCAAGCGTCCTACCCGGCGCAACTCGCCGCGCTCAGCGGCTGGAACGTGGTCAACGCGGGCGTCCCGGGCGACACCGCGGCGCAGACCCTGGCCCGGCTGCCGGCGCTGCTGGCCGAGCACAAACCGGCGTGGGTGATCGTCAGCGCCGGCGGCAACGACTTCCTGCGCCGGCTGCCCGAGGCCGACACCGAAGCCAGTCTGCGCCGCATCGTCACGACAACGCGCGAGGCGGGCGCGCAGGTGTTGCTCGTGGCCGTGCCGCGGCCAACGCTGGCCGGCGCCATTGGCGCGGGCCTGACGGACCACCCCTTGTATGCCACGCTGGCCGGCGAACTCGCGCTGCCGCTGCATGCCGGCGGCTGGGCCACGGTGCTGGGCGACGAACGGCTGCGCTCGGACCCGATCCACGCCAACGCGGCCGGCTACCAGGCGTTCGCTGCCGGTCTGGCCACGTCGCTGCGGGCGATGGGGCTGTTGCGGTAGGGCACCGCGCCAGCCCGCGCCGGGCCGCCCCAAGCCTGTCCTGAGCGAGGTCGAAGGGCGGGCGTGGCTTGCAGCCCGCATGGCCGCGAGACGCGGCCATTCCTCGGCCCGTCCAAGCCGACGCAGGTCGGCTTGGAGCCGCGGGCATCGGCCCCCTTGGGGGGCCGATGCCGCAGGCGTCTCGGGGGCAAACTTAGCCGCTACAGTGCGCCACCCATGCTCGCCTACCGCCACGCCTTTCACGCCGGCAACCACGCCGATGTGCTCAAACACCTGGTGCTGGCCCAGGTGCTCACGCACATGGCCGCCAAGGACAAGCCCTACACATTGATCGACACCCACGCCGGCGCGGGTGGCTACTCGCTCGAAGGGCGCTACGCGCACACCAAGGACGAGTTCCAGGGCGGCATCGGCGCGCTCTGGAAGCGCGACGACCTGCCGCCGGCGTTGGTCGACTACGTGCGGCTGGTGCGCCGCTTCAACGGCGACGAGATCGGCCGCGCCTGGCCGCCCCTGACCCAGTATCCCGGCTCGCCGGCCATCGCCAACCTGCTGTTGCGCGCCGACGATCGCCTTCACCTGTACGAGCTGCACCCCACCGACGAGCGCATCCTGCGCGCCTACATCGGCACGCGCGCCCACAGCAAAGTGACCATGAGCGACGGCTTTGCCGCGCTGCCCAAGGAGCTGCCGCCGCCTTCGCGCCGCGGCGTGGTGCTGATCGACCCGTCGTATGAGATCAAGTCGGACTACGCCAAGGTGCTGGCCGCCGTGCGCGAGACCTTGCAGAAATTCGCCTCGGCCGTCGTGCTGGTGTGGCTGCCGCAGTTGCGCACCCTCGAGTCGCAGCAGTTGCCGCAACGCCTGCAAAACACAGCCGCCAAGGCCGCGCCCAAGGGCTGGCTGCATGCACGGCTGACCGTGACCGCCACCGACGCGCGCGGCTACGGCCTGACCGGCAGCTCGATGTTCGTCATCAACCCGCCGCACGGGCTGCACGACACACTGAAGGACCTGCTGCCGTTCCTGGTCGAGGCGCTCGGCCAGTTCGACGGCGCCAACTTCCTGCTCGAGCAGCAGGCGGCCTGACCGGTGGCAACGGCAATCCGACGTCCTGCCTGGGTCCGGATCGCGCCCTTCGCGCTCTTCATGGCGCTGCTCATCGTGCGCGGCACGGCGCCGGCCGACGGCTCCTGGGGCATCGACCCGCGCTGGATCTACGCCGTTGGCGTGGTGCTGGTGGGCGCGCTGGTGGCCTGGTACTGGCGCGAGTACGGCGAGCTGGCGCGCCAGACCTGGCCCGAGGCGCGCGAGCTGTGGCTTGCCGTCGCGGTGGGCGTGGCGGTGTTCGGCCTGTGGATCCAGCTCGACGCCGATTGGATGACGATCGGCGAGCCCGCGGCGAAGTACATCCCGCCGACCCAGGCCGGCGCGCTCGAATGGCCGCGCATCGTCGTGCGCTGGATCGGCGCCGCGCTGCTGGTGCCGCTGATCGAGGAACTGTTCTGGCGCTCGTTCCTGATGCGCTGGCTCGAGCGGTCGGTCTTCGAGGGCGTCGACCCGAAACGCGTCGGCCTCAAGGCGATCATGCTCTCGACCTTCGTTTTCACGCTGGCCCACACGCTGTGGCTGGCCTCGTTGATCGCCGGCCTGGCCTACGCCTGGCTGTACGTGCGCAGCGGCAAGCTGTGGCTTCCCGTGGTCGCGCATGCCGTCACCAACGGCGTGCTCGGCGTGTGGGTGGTGGCCACTGGCAACTGGCAGTTCTGGTAGTCAGGCCAGCGCCGGGCCGCTCCCAAGCGGCCTGAGCTCCCCTCGGGGCTGAGCCCGGACACAAACAGTCCTGTGGACTGTTTGTGCCTGGCGAAGGGCCGGACCTCTGGGCCGGCGCGGCCTGCAAGGCCGCGAGCGCAGCGAGCTTGGGGCGGTCATCTCAGTCGACGCCGCGCAAGCGGTCGGCCTTGAACTGCACGCGAAAGGCCTCGAAGCCGCCGGCGTCGAGCGCCGCGCGCACTTCGCGCATCAGGTTCACGTAGTAATGCAGGTTGTGGATCGTGGCCAGCATCGGCCCGAGCATTTCGCCGCAGCGGTCGAGGTGGTGCAGGTAGGCGCGCGAAAAACCTGCGCAGCAGTGGCACGAGCAGGTTGGATCCAGCGGCCCCTCGTCGTCGCGAAAGCGCGCATTGCGCAGGCGCACGTCACCGAAGCGCGTGAACAGATGCCCGTTGCGCGCATTGCGCGTGGGCATCACGCAGTCGAACATGTCCACGCCATCGGCCACGCCCCGCACCAGGTCCTCGGGCGTGCCCACGCCCATCAGGTAGCGCGGCTTGTGCGCGGGCAAGCGCTGCGGCGTGTGGGCCATGATGCGCAGCATCTCGTCCTTGGGTTCGCCCACGCTGACGCCGCCCACGGCGTAGCCCGGCAGGTCCATCGCCACCAGGGCCTCGAGCGAGGCCTCGCGCAGGGGCTCGAACATGCCGCCCTGGACGATGCCGAACAGCGCGTTGGGATTCTCCAGCCGCTCGAATTCGGCGCGGCAGCGCCCGGCCCAGCGCAGGCTGAGCTCCATCGACGCGCGGGCCTGCGCCTCGGTGGTCAGCACCCCTTTGGATTCGTAGGGCGTGCACTCGTCGAACTGCATCACGACGTCGCTGTTGAGCACGGTCTGGATCTGCATCGACACCTCGGGCGTGAGCAGCAGCTTGTCGCCATTGACCGGCGAGGCGAACTTGACGCCCTCCTCGCTGATCTTGCGCATCTCGCCGAGCGACCAGACCTGGAAGCCGCCGCTGTCGGTCAGGATCGGCTTGTCCCAACCCTCGAAGCGGTGCAGGCCGCCGAACTTCTTCAGCACCTCCACGCCCGGCCGCAGCCAGAGGTGGAAGGTGTTGCCCAGGATGATTTGCGCGCCCATCTCATCGAGCGAGCGCGGCAGCGTGCCCTTGACGGTGCCGTAGGTGCCCACCGGCATGAAGACCGGCGTGTCGACCACACCGTGGTTGAGCGTCAGGCGAGCGCGCCGGGCCAGGCCTTCGGTGGCAAGGAGCTCGAACTTCAACATGGCGCGGGGCTCGCCGTCGAACGCGCCAGCAACATGGCGTCGCCGTAGCTGAAGAAACGGTAGCGGGCCTCGATGGCATGGCGGTACAGCGCCATCACATGCTCGTGGCCGGCAAAGGCGCTGACCAGCATCATCAGCGTGCTCCTGGGCAGGTGGAAGTTGGTGAGCAGCGCATCGACGACGCGGAACGCAAAGCCCGGCGTGATGAAGATGTCGGTTTCACCGCGCATCGCCTGCAACACGCCGCTGGCGCGCGCCGCCGATTCGAGCGAGCGCACGCTGGTGGTGCCGACCGCGATGACGCGGCCGCCGCGCGCGCGGGTGGCAACGACCGCAGCGACCGCCGCCTCGCCGACCTCGACCCACTCGCTGTGCATGCGATGGTCTTCGAGGCGCTCGGCGCGCACCGGCTGGAAGGTGCCGGCGCCGACATGCAGCGTGATCGCCGCGGTCTGGACGCCGCGCTCGCGCAGCGCCGCCAGGACGGCCTCGTCGAAATGCAGCGCCGCCGTCGGCGCGGCCCCCGCGCCGGGCTTGGCAGCGAACACGGTCGGGTAGCGCCGTGCGTCGTCGGCGTCATCGGCGTGGGTGATGTACGGCGGCAGCGGCACATGGCCATGGGCTTCGAGCAGCGCCAGCGGGTCGGCGGAGAAGCGCAGGTGGTAGAGCGAGCCGTCGATGCCGCCGCGGCCGAGCACCGCGGCGTCGAAGGCCTCGGCAAAGCGAATCGAGGTGCCCGGCCGCGGCGACTTGCTGGCGCGCAATTGCATCAGCACCTCGTGGCCGGGCAGCAGCCGCTCGACCAGCGCCTCGACCGCGCCGCCGCTGGCCTTGACGCCAAACAGCCGGGCCTTGATCACGCGCGTGTCGTTGAAGACCAGCAGGTCGCCGGGCTCGAGCAGCGAGGGCAGCTCGCGAAACACGCGGTCGGCCGGCGCGTGGCCACGGCCGTCGAGCAGGCGCGAGGCGCTGCGCTCGGCCGCCGGGTGCTGCGCGATCAAGTCGGGCGGCAGGGAAAAATCGAAATCGGC
>JANOPR010000661.1:0-2889 GCA_031421955.1 Burkholderiales bacterium | reverse complement strand
CGTGCTCAAGGAGGCCGAGCCCGGCGCGCTGAAGCTGCTCACCGATCTGCTGCCGAAAACGCCGCGCGCGCCGCGCGACTTCAAGGCCCCGGTGGCGCCCAACAACTGGCATGTGCAAACCATCGCCTCGCGCCTGAACCTCAGCAAGCTGCGTCTGGTGCTCGGCGTCTTCGTCGAGCAGTTGAAGCTCGACGACGCGCACTTTGCGGTGGCCGAACTCGAGCAGATGATGGACCTGGCCGAAAAGCTCGACACCAATGCGTCGACGCTGACGCTGAAGGAGCGCTTCGTCTACGCCCAGGCGCCTGTGGACACCCGCACCGAAAACCAGTTGCAGGCCTTCCTCGACTGGGCCGCCCGCCACGCCCACCTGGGCCAGGCCGGCACGCCGTGGTTCCTGGACCAGGTCGACGGCCACAGCCGCCTCGAAGCCATGGAGCAGGCGCTGCGCGCCTGCACGTTGTGGCTGTGGCTGGACCTGCGTTTCCCCGGCGCCTATGGCCACGTGCAGGAAGTGCTGGCGCTGCGCAGCCAGCTCAACGACGGCATCGAGCGCCAGTTGAAGGGCAAGCGGCCGCTGGCGCAGATGCGGGGGCGGCAGCGGCAAAGAGGTGGTCAGCGGTCGCCGTGAGCTGGCCTGCCCGATGCGCGAGCGAGCGTGAAACCCTCGTATCCGCCCATTCTTGTTTCTCGCGGATACAAGCCTGAGCTTGTTGCTTCCACGTATCAGCTTTGGCTTGTATTCTGACAACATAGGCGTAAACTTGTATTCTGCTGAGGTCGAACTCGCACGCAATACACGGCCATGGACCACCTCCTCAAGACTGCCGAACAGCTGCGCCACCAGCTTCGTTCGCTGCGAAAGAAGCACGGCCTGACGCAGGCCCGTCTTGGCGTGTTGATCGGCGTGACCCAGGCGCGTGTGGTGGAGATCGAGGCCAACCCCGGCTCGGTCAGCCTGCAGCAGATCATGCAGGTGCTGGGTGCGTTGGGCGCTGGCTTCGTGATCCGCGATGCCCAGGCTGACGCCACCCCCGAACAAGGCAAGGTCAAGAAGGGCAGCTGGTGAGCAGGGGCCTGGCCATCTGGATGAATGGCGAGCTCGTCGGCACCTGGAGCGTCGATCGCGGCTCGCACCGCCTCACGTACGACAAGACGTGGCTCGACTCGCCCAAGCGGCGGTCGCTGTCGCTGTCGCTTCCCATCACATCGGCGCTGGAGATCCGCGGCCCGGTCGTGGCCAACTACTTCGACAATCTCCTGCCCGACAACGAGAAGATCCGCGAGCGCATCGCGCGCCGCTTCAAGACGAAGTCGAGCGGGGTGTTCGAGCTTCTGCAGGCCGTCGGCAGAGACTGCGTGGGCGCCGTGCAGCTGCTCCCCGTGGGCGCCCTACCCCAAGGCTGGGACGAGATCACCGGCGAGCCCTTGAGCGAGCACCAGGTCGCCGAGGTGCTGCGCGCCACACCCTCGCAAGCCCTGCTCGGCCAGACACAGGACGACGATCTCATCCGCATCTCGCTGGCCGGCGCCCAGGAGAAGACGGCGCTGCTCTTCACGAACATGCGCTGGCACCGGCCGCTCGGCGCCACGCCCACGACGCACATCCTGAAGCTGCCGCTAGGCCTCGTGGGCGGCAGCCGGCGCGTGGATCTGGCTGACTCGATCGAGAACGAGTGGCTTTGCGCGCAGATCCTGTACTACCTGCAACTGCCTGTGGCGACCACCGAGATGTGGCGCTTCGAGGACCAGAAGGCCCTGGTAGTCACCCGGTTCGATCGATCCCGGCAGGTGGGCGAGCGCGGTCAGGAATGGATCGCGCGGCTGCCGCAGGAGGACTTCTGCCAGGCGCTGGGCTACCCGCCGGGCAAGAAATACGAAAAGGACGGCGGCCCAGGCATCGCCGATTGCATGCGTCTGCTGGCCGGCAGCTCCGACGGCGCCGATCGCCAGTCGTTCGCCCTGAGCCAACTCGCCTTCTGGCTGATGGGGGCCACCGACGGGCACGCCAAGAACTTCTCGATCTTCCTGGCGCGCGCGGACGCCTACATCACCACGCCGCTCTACGACGTGCTCTCGATATTCCCCTATGTGGGTGACGGGGCCAACCAGTACCGATGGCGCAAGGTGGGCCCGGCGATGGCGCTGCGCTCGAAGAACGTGCACTGGCACTTCTACGACACCCTGCCGCGGCACTGGCACGCCTTGGCCATGAAGGTTGGAGGCCCCCTGGTGTGGGACGCGATGGTGCAACTGGTCCAACGCGTCGAGCCAGCCCTGGATCAGATTGCCAGCACGCTCCCGCAAGACTTTCCGCTTCGCACGTGGGAAACGATCTCGCAGGGAGTGCGCTCCCAGGCGGCTCGCTTCCTCGGGGGACTCGCGGGCCTGGCTTAGACGGCCTCCTGCCCGAGGCCGCCCGCCACGCACAAGAAGTGCTGGCGCTGCGCAGCCAGCTCAACGACGGCATCGAGCGGCAACTGAAGGGCAAGCGGCCGCTGGCGCAGATGCGGGGGCGGCAGCGGCGGGGGCGGGGCGGCTAATCGAGCCGCACTTCGCCGTCGAACTTGACGTCGAGTTGCAGTCCCGGAATCTCCAATCGCATCGTCGCCGCCAGCGTCTCGTCGCCGCCGAGCGTCCGCGCTGCAATGGCCTTGGCCACCGCCTGCTCGATCTCCCGCTGCGAACTCACGCCCACCGTTTTCAGGAACTTGCGGATGCTGAGGTTGAAGGTCTCGTCGTTCATGCTCGTCTCCATGCTGTGGATCGGTTTCGCGCCCGCGCGCGGCGCCGCCGCTACTCGGGTGTGGCAGGGTTGTCGTCGGCGCCGCCGTCGGCCAGCGCCTGGCGCGCCAGTTCTTCTTCGCTCAGCTCGGTCGCGGCCTCTAG
>JANOPR010000660.1:0-3898 GCA_031421955.1 Burkholderiales bacterium | reverse complement strand
CGAGAATCTGGTGGTCATGGAGTTCGTCAAGCACGCGCTTCACCACGGGCGTGCACCTGCGTTGCACTACTACCGCGACAGCGCCGGCCTCGAAGTCGATCTGGTCGTCGAAGACGGCATGCCCCCCGGGCACGTGGGTCTCGTGGAAGTGAAAGCAGGGCGGACCTTCCACAGCGAGTTCCTGGCCGGCATGCACAAGGTCGAGCGCATGTTGCGCACACCCGTGGCGCGACGCATGCTCGTCTTTGGCGGCGAGGGCGGGTATGCGCGCGGGGGGGTGGAGGTGGTAGGCGTGCGGGATTGATTACACGCTTGAGCGGCGTTGCCTGCGGTCGGCAGATGCAGTGGTACTCCAGCCGTCGTGGGCGCCACCCGAGCACCCCTCGGTGGGCTGCACTCTGTACAATTACAAAGTCTGAACTCTAATCTGTACAAACATGCTGCCCCGCCGCGCATTGACCACCCTGCAGGGCCTGGCCCGGGGATTCCCCATCGTGGCCATCACCGGGCCGCGCCAGTCGGGCAAGACAACGTTGGCGCGCGAGGCTTTTCCAAACCTGAGGTATGTCAACCTCGAAGACCCTGACACGCGCGAATTGGCACTGGCCGATCCGAGGCGCTTTCTGGCCCATCACGCTGACGGAGCGATCTTCGACGAGGTGCAGCGTGCGCCAGCGTTGATGTCGTACCTGCTCGGAATGGCCGATGCCAGCCCACGCATGGGCCGTTTTGTGCTCACCGGGTCGCAGCAGTTCGGTCTGATGGACGGCATCACGCAGTCGCTGGCGGGCCGGGTGGGCATGCTCACCTTGCTGCCGCTCGGCAACGCCGAGCTGACCCGGGCGGGCGCACAAGCCGCTGAGGGCCAGCGACCCAGCCTCGAGCAACGCCTGTGGCGCGGTGGCTACCCTGCGCTGTACGCGGCGCACCGGGCGCTGCAACCCACCCAGTGGTTCGCGGCCTACGTGGCGACGTACATCGAGCGCGATGTGCGGCAGGTATTGAATGTGGGCAACCTGCTGACATTCCAGCGCTTTGTAGCCATGTGCGCATCGCGCAGCGGCCAGTTGCTGAACCTGCACAGCCTGGCCGGCGACTGCGGCATCAGCCAACCCACTGCACGCCAATGGCTGACCGTGCTGCAGGCCAGCCATCTGGTGACGCTGCTGTCGCCGTACCACCGCAACTTCGGCAAGCGGCTCGTCAAGACACCCAAGTTGTACTTTCTGGACAGCGGGCTGCTGTGCTACCTGTTGCGCATCGCCGGCCCCGACGATCTGCACGCGCACGCCCTGCGCGGCGCCGTGTTCGAGACCTGGGTCGTCGGTGAAGCGCTCAAGCATCGGCACAACCTCGGTTTGCCGCCGGACCTTTACTTCTGGCGCGACAACCATGGGCTCGAGATCGACCTCGTCTTCGAGCACCGTTCGCGCCTGCATCCGGTGGAATGCAAATCGGGCATGACCTACAGCTCGAGCTGGCTCGACCCAGCGCGCCGCTGGTGCACGCTCGTGGGCGATGCAGCGGCCGATCCGTTGCTCGTCTTTGGTGGCGACGCGGGGCACCGCGGAGCTGACTACGAAGTGCTCAGCTGGCGATCCCTGGGGGCGGCGTAGGACCACTCGGTGACGATGGCCAGCGCGTCGGCGCCCTGCAGCGCCGCTGCGGCCGAGCCGACGATCGGCAGCCCGGCCACGCTGCCCATCACACGCGCCGCCTCCTGCGTCGCCACCGGGTCGTAGGCGCGCACCTTCGCGCCACGGCGCGTCAGCTCGGCCACGAGCACGCGGCTGGGCGCCTCGCGCATGTCGTCGGTGTTGGGCTTGTAGGCCGGGCCCCACAGCGCGACGGTCTTGGCGTGAAGGTCTACGCCGAAGCGAAGCACTTGGTGGCCGCGGCGCTGCGCCACTCCATCACCAGCAGGCGCCAACCGTCACCGCGCGCCATGTCGGTCTGCAGAACGGTGAGCTCAGAGCAACCTGACCCCTGGCAACTCGCGCATGCCGCGGTCGAACGTGGCGGTGAACTCGCAGCCCAGGTGGCCATGCTTGGCGGCGATCAGGCAGCCAGAGAAGCCGCACGAACTCTGCTCGAACAGCGTGAGCGCGCGCCCGACCGCCTCGCGGTCCTCGAACGCAAAGGCCGTTTCGTCCAGGAGGCTGCGAACAGCAATCAACTGGGCGGCCTTGTCTTGGTCGAACGCCGACCGCAGCGTCCATACCGCTTCGGCCAGGACGACATCCGTTACCAGCAAAGACTCCGGTGTGCCGCCGTGTTCGGCCAACAGTGCGTCGATGCGCCTGTTTTGCGCCGGGTCATCGTTGAGCCACAAGCGCAGCAGGATGTTGGTGTCGATCCCGATCATTGGCCCGACGGCTTGCCCCGGCGCGGCTTCGGCGCATGCTTGTCTCGCAGGTGCTTGGCGACCCCTTCGTCCATTTGCTCGACCGTCAACGGCCGGGCATGTGGCGACTTGAGCAGACCGCGGATTCTGCGGGCATCGGGTCTGACGGCGCGCGCCGTGATCGTGTTGTCCGGCAGTACCTGGAAGTCCAGCGTCGTCCCTGCATCGAGCCCGAGCCGGTCGCGAATTTCCTTGGGCAACGTGATCTGCCCCTTGCTTGTGAGCGTGGCGAACATGATGGATGTCCAGGGGTGGGGAGAAGATTCCTTACATTGTATAACTGTAAGGAGGCGGCTGTCGAATGCTTTTCTGCGCGCGACGAAAGTCGAGCCTCAAGCGAGCACCTTCAAACCGTGCTTGATCAGCAGCGTCGCGCGCTCCTCGTCGGCGCTTGGCTGGCCTCTACTTCGGGATGGAGCCACGCTTCTGGCTGAAATACGCGGCCGCAGTGGCCTCAGGCAGCCAACTTTGCGCTGGCCAGCCGGTTAAGGCTGACGCCTTCTTCCGCCGCCTGGAGTGCGAGCTGCCGGTGCACCAGCGGCGGGATGCGTACCCGCAACTCGCCGCTGTAACGGCGCTCCGCAATTGCGTCCGGCACCAACTCGCCGGATGCTCGCAGATCCTTCACGACATCCGCCACAACGGCCCGGATGCCGGACAGCGCCTTTTCAGGAGTCGGCGCGAGCCAGCTCAACGATGCGAACTCAGCGCACAGCCCAATATGCTCTGCATCGTCGGCGGACCAAGTCACGCGGTAGGTGTAGTGGTCAAGGCTCACTTGGTCTTCCCTTGCAGTTTGGCGATGGCCGCCAGGACCTGGCGGACCTGGTACAGCTTCGCCTTGCCCTTGTCGTCCTGAATATTGACCCGTGGGTCGCCTGGCCACGGCGTCTTGAACACGGCGTGGCTCGTACCGCTCTGGCGCGGAGCGCCGAAGAAATGCACGCAGACACGGAGCAACTCGCTGAATCGAACATTGGCCGGTTCCCGCTCAAGTTGTGCAAGCAGCTTTTCGAGCGACGCCATGCGCTATGGTGTCAGTATTGACACCATGAGTCAAGACTGACTGACTGCAGACTGACTGACTGCCGGGGCCGCCCTTTCGGCCATCGGCACGGTCATCGAAAGCCCACTGCGGTGCGGCACGGACGTTGCTCGCCCGCAATAGCACGAACAAATCCGAAGGCTGTCTTGGCCGTGTCCGGAAAGTAGTGCGTCGCTTGACGTCGCGGGTGGTTGTGTTCGATGGCCAGCACGTCGGACCCCGCAGCGCCTCGGTGGCCGAGTCGACAATCGACAGGCCCGGCGCATCGCCCAGCACGCGCGCGGCCTCCTTCGTGGCCACCGGAACACGATCCGTCATAACCCACGCCAGCGTACAGAAAGTGCATGCCGATGCGCGGATCGGAGCCAATGTCTTGGTGCACCCTCTCGATGTCGGCCCCCACCCGTTCGGCCAGCCGCGACAACTCGTTCATGAAGCTGATACGCGTG
>JANOPR010000659.1:0-1562 GCA_031421955.1 Burkholderiales bacterium | reverse complement strand
GGACTCGGGCCAGCCGGTGACCAAGGCGCTGCGCCGTGCCGTGCACCAGGAGTTCAACCAGGCCGGCGACGAAGTCTGGATCTCGCTGTGGGGCGGCAAGACCGACCAGTCCGCGATCGTGATCTACGACGACAAGACGCTGAAGCTGAAGAAGGTGATCACGGACCCGAAGATGATCACGCCGACCGGCAAGTTCAACGTCTGGAACACCCAGCACGACGTCTACTGAGTAACGCTCCCGCATGAACAAACCG
This sequence comes from Burkholderiales bacterium, assembly GCA_031421955.1. Taxonomy (GTDB): domain Bacteria; phylum Pseudomonadota; class Gammaproteobacteria; order Burkholderiales; family Burkholderiaceae_C; genus CADEEN01. The sequence continues at coordinate 1,308 of JANOPR010000659.1, read as the reverse complement.
AGCCTCTGGCAGCGCCTGCGCCGGCCGTCGACAAGCTACTCGCTGCTGACGCTGACAGTGCTCGGCTTCGCGGCCGGCATCATTTTCTGGGGTGGCTTCCACACCGTCGTCGAGGCCACCAACACGGAGACGTTCTGCATCGGCTGCCACGAGATGCGCGAAAACGTCTACGCCGAGTACAAGAAGACGATCCACTACAACAACCGCACCGGTGTGCGCGCAGTCTGTTCGGACTGCCATGTGCCCAGGGAGTGGGGGCCGAAGATGGTGCGCAAGGTGCAGGCCAGCCGCGAGCTCTATGGCAAGTTGGTCGGCAGCATCGACACGCGCGAGAAGTTCGAGGCCAAGCGCCTGTCTCTCGCTCGCAACGAGTGGGCGCGCATGAAGGCGAACGACTCGCTGGAATGCCGCAATTGCCATTCGATCGCCAGCATGGACGCCGAGAAGCAGAAGCCGCGCGCGCAGAAGTCGCATGAACTCGCAGTCAAGAACAACGAAACCTGCATCGTCTGCCACAAGGGCATCGCCCACCAGAAGCCGGCCGGCATGACCGAGGCTGACGAAGGGTGATCGGCAGCCCGGCGACCACGACCCACGCAAGGACCCAAAGATGAAAATGACATCGACACTCATGCTGGCCGCTGCAGCGGCATTGGCTTTCGGCCCCGCCAGCGCCGCAGCGCCCGACTGGAGCAAGGTCACCGGCCGCACGGTCACGGTCTTCTACCCAGGCGCCTCGCCGCTGGAGTGGGTGACCAAAGGCACCGAGCACGGTGGTGCACGCGCCATGCGCAAGGGCGAAACCTGCGCCAGTTGCCACGACGCGGAAGCCGCTGACATGGGCAAGAAGATGGCCAGCGGCCAGAAGCTCGAACCCAAGCCCATCAAGGGCAAGGCCGGCTCGATCCCGGTCAACGTGCAGGCCGCCAATGACGGCAGCAACCTGTACCTGCGCTTCAGCTGGAAGCAGCCCGCCGGCGGCGCTGAGAAGATGGACAAGGACAACCAGGTCAAGCTGGCCTTCATGCTCGAGGACAACAAAATCGCAGGCGCCAACCTGTCGGGCTGCTGGGAGAGTTGCCACGCCGATGCGCGCACGATGCCCGAGGCCAAGGACGACAAGAAGACCAAGTACGTCAAGGAAGGCGGCTTGGCTGCGGCCAAGTTCTACGACCTGATGCAGTGGACCAGCAAGGGCGCCAAGTTCGACGGCCACGTCACCGACAAGCGGGTGATGGAAGGCGGCAAGGGTCTCATCGAAGCCAAGGGCGAGAAGAAGGGCGACGAATGGGTCGTCGTCTTCACCCG
>JANOPR010000658.1:0-1562 GCA_031421955.1 Burkholderiales bacterium | reverse complement strand
CAGCGTGGTCACGGCCCGGCTCCGGTTGACGGTGGGCGAGTCGCTGATGCGACAGTTCAACGGCGCCGCGGTGGCCTGGCAGGCCAGCGTGCTGGAGTGCGTCGATGCGCTCGACCAATTGCAACTCACATTGAGCGATGCGCTGGCCGGGCAGGGGACGATTGCGTGGCACGAGCCCAGCTCCACGCTGCCGGAATCGCCGACCTTTGAAGCCCTGCAGCCGCGGCTCGATCACGTTGCGAGTGTGAAGAGGGCCTGATCAGTCGTCTCAAGCCGGCTTGATGTGACCGAGCGCTTGCCAAGCCAAGGTCACGGGGATTGCGAACCATCCGGCGCGGGTCGCGGCGGCCTGGACGCTGCCGACAGCAGATGCTGCGCCAGGCCGGCAAACAGCGCCGGCTGGACTACCCAGCGCCAACGCCAGGCTCGGCTCAAGGCGAACAGGCCGCCCAGCACGAAGGCGCCCGAGACGAGGCCCACGGGATGGCGTTGGGCGATCGGCTTGACGACTGCCGTCGCGGCGGTGGCGGCCACGAGGGCGGTGACTCTCAGCGGGTGTCTGGCCCACCAGCTGCCGAGCGCCTCGACCACGAGGCCGGCGCCTGGGATGGCTTGCAGGGTGTCGAGCCAGGTGGTGCCCATGGATCGCCCCTGGCGGGTGTTTGCGCCCGCCGCGGCCTCAGTGCCTTGCAGCGCCAGGCGCAATTGCTCGCGCGAGCGTGACAGGCGCTCCGACGGTGTCTGCAGCACGGCAGGGATCGGCGCGCTCATCAGTCAACCTCCGTGCTGCGCACTGCGGCATGGCGCTTGGGGCGGCCCGGCGCGCTCATCAGGCCCGTGCTGCGTCACGCAGCATCACGATGTCGGCCATGACCTGCTGACGCAGGTGGTCGAGCGCTTCATGCTCGCTGCCCCGCTGCGCGGCCACGCCAAGCGCCAGGGCTGCGGCCAGGGGCAGCAGCGGCACGGCGAGCAAGACCCAAGGCGCGCGCATGGCGGCTTCGGGCATGGTAGCCCACAGCATCAGCGCCACACCCGTCAGGGCCAGGCCCAGCGCGAGGCTGCACAGGGCCAGCACGTTGAGCAGCGCAGTGCGCTTCCACGCCGCCGCGATGCGGGGTGCCTCCGCCGCGACCAGCGCGGCGTAGGCTTCGGCGTGATCGGCCAGCAGCTGCGGCCGCGTCGCTATCAAGTGGAACAACGGGTGCATCATGGGTCGCGATGGGCGGCGCCTGCATGCCTCATCCGCGATCGCGAGACCGGCTCAGCAGCCCGATCAGGGCCATCAAGGCAGCACCGGCGGCAGCGGCGATCAGCATCGACTTCAGCGGCTCGTCCTTGATGTACAGCACGGTGCCGTCTCTGGCCTGTACGGCGCTGTCACGCAACCGCAGGGAACTGTCGCGCACGGCATCCACGCCGCGCTGTGCCAGCGCGCTGGCCTGCTCGCTGGCGCGATCGAGCAACGGCGTCACTTCGTGACGAACGTCTTGCACGGTGCCGGCCAGGCTGTCCAGCGCACGGTTGGCCAGGTGTTGCGTCGATCGGATTGCGCCGTCGGC
>JANOPR010000657.1:0-8951 GCA_031421955.1 Burkholderiales bacterium | reverse complement strand
GGGCCTGCTGCTGGCCTTGTTTGCCGCCGCAATGCAGTTCGCCAGTTGGTATGGCGTCATCGTCGTGGCCGTGATCTACGGCGTCGGGCAAGTCGGTGAGAGTCTGTTCCTGACGCCTCGGCTGGTTGGCGAGCGCATTGGCCTGGACCCCTTGACGGTGATCTTCGCGTTGCTTGCCTTTGGTCATCTTCTGGGGTTCCTCGGTGTGCTGATTGCGCTGCCGGTGAGTGCGCTGCTCGTTGTTGCGCTGCGGCGCTTGCGCAGTACGTATCTCGGCAGCCGCCTGTACTTGGGCTGAGCGCCATGCGCCAGATTCCTCTTGCGATCGGACCGATGCCGCTGCGCACGTTCGATGGCTTCGTGCCCGGTGGCAACGCGGCGCCGCTGGCGCACCTGCGCTCGCTTGGCGCCGCGTGTCCGAACGCGCCTGTTCAGGCGTGCGCACCCGTCTACCTTTGGGGCCCCTCTGGCAGCGGCAAGACCCATCTTCTATGTGCCTTGGCCGAGGCGGCGCACGCCCGAGGCCAGCGCGCGGCTTGGTTCGATGCCACGCGGGCCACGCCATGGGATTTCGATGAGCAGTGCGCGTTGCTCTTGCTCGACGACTGCGACGCCTTCGGCGAGGCTCAGCAGGGGGCTGCCTTCGCGCTGTTCATAGAGGCCGCTGCGCATGGCGTCCAGGTGGCAGCCGCGGGCACGGTGCCGCCGATTGACTTGCCGCTGCGAGATGACCTGCGCACGCGACTGGGCTGGGGTCATGTCTTTGCGCTGGAACCCTTGGCAGAAAGCGACGCCCGCGCCGCGTTGCGCCGTGAGGCCGATCGTCGTGGAATCTTCCTGTCGGACGAGGTGATGGACTACCTGCTGACGCGCTTCTCGCGTGACATGCAGCACCTGATGGCGCTGCTCGACAGATTGGACGAGTTTGCGTTGTCGCAACATCGTGCCGTGACTGTGCCGCTGCTCCGACGCATGTTCGAGCAAGAGGGTGCCACGCTGTGAATCTGACCTTGTTCGACCTGGACGGCACGCTCATCGACGCGGATTCCGACCACTCTTTTGGCGAGTTCATGGTGGCCGTCGGCTGGGTCGACGCGGATGTCTTCCGCCGTCGCAACGACGCCTTTTACGAGGATTACCAGGCCGCGCGACTCGATATCGACGCGTACATTGACTTTGCTACCGCACCCTGGCGGGAGCGGCCTGAGAACGAAGTCCTGGCAATGCGCGAGCGCTTCATGCACGAAGTCATGCAGCCCGTGTTCGACGGGCGTGCGACGACGCTGGTGCGCAACCATCAGGCGGCGGGCGATCTCGTGGCCATCGTCACGGCGACCAACGAATTCATCACGCGCCCGATTGCCGACGCGTTCGGTGTTGACGACCTGATCGCGGTCGAACTGGCCTGCGACGACAATGGCCGTGTGACGGGCGCTGTGCGTGGCGTGCCGTCGTTTCGCGAGGGCAAGATCGCGCGGGTCGAGCAATGGCTGGCTGGACAGGGGCACGGTCGCGCGAATTTTGAACGCGTCACGGTCTACAGCGACTCCACCAACGACCTGCCGCTGCTCGAGTGGGCGACGCACCCCGTGGCCACCAATCCAACGCCGGCGCTGAGCGAGGTCGCTCGCGCGCGGGGTTGGCCTGTCCTGAACCTGTTTGCACAACAACAACCATGATTCGTAAATTCATCGACAAGTTGCTTGGCAAGACCTCGCGCCCGCCGGGCAAGGGCGCGCGACTTCCCGTCGGCAAGCGTGTCGAGATCGCTGCGGCGGACCACGGAATCAATCCTGAGCTCGTGGACGACCGCGCGGTCAAGGTCGTGCGCACGCTGCAGGAAGCGGGCTACGCTGCGTACATCGTTGGTGGAGCCGTGCGCGACTTGCTGGTTGCGCGCCGGCCGAAGGACTTCGACGTCGCCACCGATGCCACACCCGAACAGGTCAAGGCGCTGTTTCGCCGCGCTTTCATCATCGGGCGGCGTTTTCGCCTCGTGCACGTCGTCTTTGGCCGCGGCCGTGAGCACGAGGTGATCGAGGTATCCACATTCCGCGCCAATGTGGAGGCAGATCAGGCTAGCGCTGCCCAGAGCATGGACAAGCCCTCGAAGAGCGAACTGGCTGGCAAGAGCCACGCCGTGGATGCTGCCGGGCGCGTGCTGCGCGACAACGTGTGGGGCCCGCAGATCGAAGATGCCGCGCGCCGCGACTTCACGGTCAATGCGATGTACTACGATCCGTTGACGCAGATCGTCGTCGACTATCACGGCGGAATCAAGGACATCAAGAAGCGTGCGCTGCGCATGATCGGCGATCCCGTCACCCGCTACCGCGAAGACCCGGTCCGCATCATTCGAGCCGTGCGATTTGCCGCGAAACTGGGGTTCGACATCGAACCGGCGTCGCGTGCGCCGATTCGTGAAATGGCCACGCTGCTCGACAGCGTGCCGAGTTCGCGCTTGTTCGACGAATTGTTCAAGCTCCTGCAGACCGGGCACTCGCTGGCCAGCGTGGCGGAACTGCGCAAGCAGGGACTGAACCGGCAGTTTCCGCTGCTCGAGCCCTTGATGGTCGATAGCGTCAAGCACAAGAATCAACGCGTGCAGTTCATCGAGGCGGCGCTGGCCGACACCGATGCGCGAATCGAGCAGGACAAGGGTGTCGCGCCGAGCTTTCTGTTGGCGTGCCTGCTCTGGCACGAGGTGCGCGAGCGCTGGCAGGCGGCACGGCAGCGTGGCGCACATCCCGCGCCCGCCCTGCAGGAGGCCATTGATGCAGTCTTCGACGCACGCGTCGGCGACATTTCAGGCCGCGGCAAGCTCGGCACGGACATGCGCGAGATCTGGTTGATGCAACCACGCTTCGAGCGCAGGACCGGCGCCACGCCGCACGCGATGGTCGAGCAGCCGAGATTTCGCGCCGCCTACGACTTCCTGCGCCTGCGCGCGGATACCGGCGAAGCCGATGAGGAACTGGCCGACTGGTGGGAAGACTTCGCATTGGGCAGCGCGGAGGAGCGTGAGGCATTGATCTCGGCGGTGCGTGAGTCGCAGAGGAGCCAGCCGCGCGGTGGGAACGCGTCTCGACAGCAGCGCGAGGCGGGCGAGAGTGAGTCCCCGGATGACGCGGGCGGCACCGAGCCCGATCTTGCGCAGCAGGGTGGTGTTGGTGAAGAGGCACCTGCCAGGAAGCGCCGCCGTCGACGCCGCAAGCCGGCCGCTGGCGCCGGGGCGCCGCCTGCCGGCGACGCGGGCTGATACCAGGCGTCCTGCATGCGTGGCGACGAGCGGGTCTTCGTCGGTCTGGGAGCCAACCTGGGCGATGCCGTGAGCACATTGCGCACTGCGCTGGCGCGACTGGATGTCATGCCGGAGACCGCGGTGGTCGCGACATCGTCGATGTACCGCACGGCGCCGGTGGACGCGACCGGTCCGGACTTCATCAACGCGGTTGCGGAACTGCGCACCGGGCTGGCGCCTGAGACGCTCCTGGCCCAGATGATGACGATCGAGCAAGGTTTTGGTCGCCAGCGGCTCTTGCGAAATGCGCCGCGCTCACTCGACCTTGATCTGCTGCTGTTTGGCGAGCGCGAGATCCACACGGACCAGCTGTGTGTGCCGCACCCGCGAATGTGGCAACGGGCCTTCGTTCTGGCGCCGCTCAGCGAGTTGGTGCCGGGCATGGTTGGCGCGGACGGGCGCAACATTCTGGATTGGCTTGAAGGACTCGCCGACCAACAGATCGAGCGCATTGAAGGGCCGACCCGCAGGACCGACGCATAGAATCGCCGCCACCCCAATTGCTCGCTGCCACCCATCGCGCCCGGAGGATCGACATGCTGTTCGGTAAGCTGTTGCCGCGTGAAGGCAACTTTTTCGAGCTGTTCAATCAGCACGCTGCCCGCATCTCGCAAGGAGCGCGCGCCTTCATGTCGATGATCGAGAACTATGCAGACCCAGTGTTGCGGCAGAAGTATGCGGACGAAGTTGACGCGGCAGAGCGGCATGCCGACAAGATCACCGCTGAAGTCAATCGGCTGCTGCACAAGACGTTCATCACGCCGATCGATCGCGAGCAGATTCACGGGCTGATCAATGCCCTGGATGACGTGCTTGATCTCCTGCAGGATGCCACCGAGACCATGTCGCTGTACGACGTGCGCGAACTCACGCCCGAGGTGGTGAGCCTGGGCGAGTTGGCCGTGCGCTGTTGTGAGCGTGTCGCGCACACGATAGAACTGTTGCCGCGCCTGGGCCAGGCCGACGTCAGCGAAGCGGCGCTCAAGACCTGCGAGGAGATCGACCGCCTTGAGTCAGACGCCGACCGGGTCATGCGTGCGGCGATGAGCCGGCTGTTTCGCGAGCAGGCCGACGTGCGCGAGCTGATCAAGCTCAAGGCGATCTATGAACAGCTTGAGTCGATCACGGACCGCTGCGAAGACGTGGCCAACCTGATCGAGGGCGTGGTCCTCGAGAGCACCTGAGCCGCAGGGGCGCCTGTCTATGGAGGTCGTGCAGGTATCGTTCTGGGTGATCGTCGTGCTGGTCTTGCTGGCAATCGGCTTCGACTTCATGAACGGTTTCCACGATGCGGCGAACTCCATCGCCACGGTCGTCTCGACCGGCGTGCTCAAGCCGCATCAGGCGGTGGCGTTCGCCGCATTCTTCAACTTCGTCGCTATTTTCGTCTTTCAATTGAAAGTGGCGGCGACCGTGGGCAAGGGCATCGTGATGCCCGGCGTGGTCGATCACTATGTGGTCTTCGGTGCGCTGATTGGTGCCATCGCCTGGAATTTCATCACCTGGTGGTACGGCATCCCGTCATCGAGCTCGCACGCGCTGATTGGCGGCATCGTGGGCGCCGTGATCACCAAGACGGGACCCGGTGCGTTGGTGGCCGCGGGGGTCTGGAAGACTCTCGTCTTCATACTGGTCGCCCCGATCCTGGGCTTCCTGCTCGGGTCGTTGATGATGGTCGCCGTGGCGTGGATATTCCGGCGCTCGCGACCTCAGAAGGTCGATGGTACTTTCAGGCGACTGCAGTTGGTCTCTGCCGGCATGTACAGCCTTGGCCATGGCGGCAACGATGCGCAGAAGACGATCGGGATCATCTGGATGCTGCTGATCGCCACGGGATACGTCAGTGCCAACGAGAGCCTGCCGCCGCTGTGGGTGATCTGGTCCTGCTACATCGCCATCGCCGCGGGTACCTTGTTTGGTGGCTGGCGCATCGTCAAGACCATGGGCCAGAAAATCACGAAGTTAAAGCCGGTGGGCGGCTTCTGCGCCGAGACCGGTGGCGCGATCACGTTGTTTCTGGCGACCGGACTGGGCATTCCGGTGTCGACCACGCACACGATCACGGGTGCCATCGTCGGCGTGGGCTCGACGCGGCGCGCCTCGGCAGTGCGTTGGGGGGTGGCCGGCAACATCGTCTGGGCCTGGATCTTTACGATCCCGGCGTCGGCGCTGATGGCCGCGGCGGCCTATTGGCTCGGGCGCGCGATTCTCTGAATCACCGATTGATCTTGCGCGCTTCCTCAACCTGCCATTCGAAGAAGCGCTGACCGCCGTAGGCGATCGAGGCCATCAAGGCGGTGGCGCCGATCAGCAGCGCGGCGATGACGCCCAGGATCGGCCCCCAAGTCGTGGCGCGAGCGGGCAACTGCGGGTTGTGACGGGCGTCCCAGCGCTCGTCTGGCGTCAGGCCGTAGACGATGGCGCACAGCGCCGCCTGTGACAACATCAGGCCCAGCACCGGCAGCAATAGCCACGCCAGTTGGTCGTCCTGCCCAAGCTCGATGGCGCGTTGCAGGCCCGCGAGACCGACCAGCGTCGGCACAGCGTGCAGCCAGGCGAGGGTGTCGCGGGGGCCGTGCAGGTAGAAGCGGTGCAGGCCGAAGCTGCCCCCGATCAACGCGATCCATGTCGACAGGGTCTTGGACTTGTAGCGCTGCATCATGTGTCGGTGGCTGGCGATGCGCCGCCTTCGCCCAGGCTACGCTGCATCAGGACGACATCGAGCCAGCGGTCGAACTTCCAGCCTGCGGCCTTGAACAGCCCGCACGGCTCGAAGCCGCAGGCGCGGTGCACGCCGATCGAAGCGGAATTGGCGGTGTCGCCGATCACTGCCAGCATCTGCCGCGCACCGCGGGCCTCGCATTGGGCGATCAATTCGGCCAACAACGTCCGGCCGACGCCCTGTCCCTGCGCGGCAGGGTCGAGATAGATCGAGTCTTCAAGGCAAAACCGGTAGGCCCGGCGCGGGCGGAAGTGGTTGGCATACGCATAGCCAAGCAACTGTCCGTCGCGTTCCGCCACCAGCCAGGGCAGCCCTTTGCCCAGTACGTCGTCGCGGCGACGCGCCATCTCGGCCTGGTCGGGCGCGTCTAGCTCGAACGTGCCGGTACCATGCAGGACCAAGTGACCATAGATTCGCGTGATCGTCGGCAGATCCTCGGCAGTGCTGGGGCGAACGATCAAGGTCGGCATGGATGCGTGTTTGGCTGCAGGAACCAGCGAGTCTATAATGCGCGGTTCTCGGCGACGGCTGGTCGTTTGACTGGCGTATCTACGGCACCGAACCCGGCGTGTTGCTCCTGTACCAAGTGGCCACGCATTAGCGATCTGTCCGGCCGGTGTGTCTCCTGGCGCGGCGGAAGAACGAACACAAGTTTCAAGGAAACCCCATGGTTGTCATCCGTCTGTCCCGCTCCGGCGCCAAGAAGCGCCCGTTCTACAACATCGTTGTCGCCGACTCGCATGAGCGCCGCGATGGCCGCTTCATCGAGCGTGTGGGCTTCTACAACCCGGTCGCGTCCGGCGGTGAGCAACCGTTGCGCGTGGCGACAGACCGCATCGCCTACTGGACCGGCGTCGGCGCGCAGGTGTCGCCCACCGTGGCACGCCTGGTTGGCCAGGCCAAGGCCAGCGCCTGAGTCCCGGCGGCACGGCCAGATGGCGACGCTGCCGTCGCTGAGCGCCGTGCCGAGCGACGCGCCGGACATGCCGGCCGACGCGATCGAGGTTGGGGTCGTCGTGGGCCCCTGGGGCATCAAGGGTGCCTTCAAGGTGCACGCCCATGCCACGGACCCGCAGGCGCTGTTCTCCTCGCGGCGCTGGTTCCTGCAGCCGCCCGCGAGTCAGGGTCCGCGCCGGCCGGCGTTGCCGCTGCTGCTGCGCGTGACACAGGCGCGCGAGCAAGGTGGTGTGGTGGTGGCCACCGCGCAAGAGGTTGCCGACCGCGCGGCCGCCGAGTCCCTCCACGGAGCGCGGGTGTTTGTCGCCCGATCCAGCTTCCCGACCGCCGGCGACGATGAGTACTACTGGGTCGACCTGATCGGCCTGTCGGTGCTCAACCGAGAGGGCGTGACGCTCGGTACGGTCGTCGACTTGATCGACACCGGGGCGCACAGTGTGCTACGCGTGTGCCGCCCCAATGTCGCGCCTGATTCGACTGCGGAGCTTGCCGAGCGACTGATTCCGTTTGTTGCTGCCTACATCGACAGCGTCGACCCGGCGGCCAGATTGATCCGCGTCGATTGGGGCCTGGACTACTGATGCGGTTCGATGTCCTGACCCTTTTTCCCGAGCTGTTTGCGCCGCACCTTGTGAAGGGCGTGACGCGGCGCGCATTCGAGTCGCGCCAGGTGGATGTGCGCTTGTGGGCATTGCGCGATTACGCTGACGGCGCGTACAAGCGGGTTGATGACCGGCCATTCGGCGGCGGCCCGGGCATGGTCCTGTTGGCCCAGCCGCTCGAGCTTGCGTTGGCCGCCGCGCTGTCAGACCGGGGCGGCGTTGCGCCGCCCGTCGTGCACTTCACGCCGACCGGGCGCCGCCTGGACCAGGCGCTGGTACGCCAGCTGGCCCGTGAAGCGGGCGCCGTGCTGCTCTGCGGCCGCTATGAGGGCATCGATCAGCGTTTCCTTGACAGGCATGTGACGTTGGAGTTGAGCCTGGGCGACTTTGTGCTGTCAGGGGGCGAGCTGCCCGCATTGGCGTTGCTGGACGCCGTGGCCCGCTTGCAGCCTGGGGTCCTGGGCGACGAACAGTCGCATCAGCAGGACAGCTTCGGCAGCGACGGGTTGCTTGATTGCCCGCATTACAGCCGGCCTGAAACGCTTCCCCACGGGCAGGGCAGCATGGCTGTGCCGTCCGTGCTGATGTCGGGACACCACGCTGAGATCGAGCGCTGGCGACGCGAGCGCTCGCTCGAACTGACGCAGCGGCGCAGGCCCGACCTGATCGGTGCTGCCCGGGCGGCGGGGCGACTGAGCGCCGCCGACGAGCGTTTCCTGGCCTCGCTCGGGCTATAATCTCAGGCTTTTCGATCCTCTGCCGGGATCCGCACACCGTCACGACGCTTGTGCACCACACCCAACAAACCGCCGGCACGATCACCAGGAGAACTCAGATGGATCTGATCCAAACCCTTGAGCAGGAAGAAATCGCTCGTCTCGCCCCGACACTGCCTGTCTTCGCCCCCGGCGATACGGTCATCGTCAGTGTCAAGGTCGTCGAAGGGACGCGCAAGCGCCTGCAGGCCTACGAAGGGGTCGTGATTGCCAAGCGCAACCGCGGACTCAACTCCAGCTTCATCGTGCGCAAGATCTCCAGCGGCGAAGGCGTCGAACGGACCTTCCAGTTGTACAGCCCGCTGATTGCCGGGATCGAAGTCAAGCGTCGTGGTGATGTCCGCCGTGCCAAGCTGTACTTCCTCCGCGAGCGTTCGGGCAAGTCGGCGCGCATCAAGGAAAAACTGAGCTGAGCGCCATTCGGGTCAGAGGCCTGACCGGCGTGCCGCGCATGCCAGGACGGCCGGGACGGGAGCCCGACGCTCGTGGCGCCCCTTACATCGTTTTCTTGGCTGTTGAGGCCGCCCGGGGGCGGCCTTCTCAATGGCGTTCTATGCTAGCGGCATGAGTTCGCTGCAGAGCCATCGTCCGCC
>JANOPR010000656.1:0-1565 GCA_031421955.1 Burkholderiales bacterium | reverse complement strand
CCGCCCAGGTAACCCTGCAGGCTGCCGATGAGGGTGCCCACGATCTGACCCGACAGCACCAGAAAGAGGGCGAAGAAGATCGAGATTCGGAAACCGTAGAACAGCCGCGACGCGACGTCGCGGCCTTGCGAGTCGGTCCCGAGGAAATGCGCCCGGCCCCAGTTGGGCGCCGTTGGCGGCACGCGGCCGAGGCCCACCAGCGAGGGCATGGCGCCGCTGCGTGCCAGGCCCGGCAGCTTGCCCGTGGCGGACTTCTCGGGGTCGGCCAGCAGGGCCTCGATGCGGCCGCTGTGGATCGCATCGGCGAGTTCGGTCAGGCGGTCGCGGCGAGCCAGTCTTTCGGCGCGCTCGCGTTGGCCGGCGTCGAGCGCTGCCTGGATCTCATGCAGGATCTCATTGCCCCAGAAGTCGTTCTGGTAGGGGTTCCACGGGATCAGCGGCATGACCACGTAGTTGCCGCGGTTCGGGTACTTGGCTTCGAGCGCCGCCTGCGCTGCGGCATCGGTGCCGGCGGCGGCCCGGCCCCGGTCGTAGAAGAAGCGCTCGGTCCGCCACTCGCGCTGCAAGCGCAGGTACTCGGCCTCGATCTCGCCCGTGCCCCAGGCAGGCGGTGGCTCCTGGCCGAAGGCACTCATCTCGAGGTACTCGAAGGTCGGGAAGTACAGCTTGCTGTTGTGCCAGACCAGCAGCGCCCGGCTCTCGGCCAGGTAGGGCGCGAACATCGACAACACGATCGCCGCCATCAGGATCAGGAAGGCGTAATAGCCGCGCTTGATGCGCCGAAAGCGCTGCAGCCGCTTGCGCGTCACCGGGTCGAGCGTGAACCAGCGCATCGGCTACTCGAACCTGACGCGCGGGTCAACGAAGGCCACGGCCAGATCCGACACCAGGTTGCCGAGCATCAGCAGCACGCTGGAGATGACCAGGAAGCCCAGCACGACCGGAAAGTCGCGGGCCTGGATCGCTTCGAACGCCAGCAGCCCGACGCCCTGGATGTTGAAAACACGCTCGATCAGGAAGCTGCCGGTCAGGAAGATCGTCAGCAGGCCGCCGACGGTGGTGGCCATCGGGATCAGTGAGTTGCGCAGCGCATGCACGAAGATCGCGCGGCGCCAGCTCAGGCCCTTGGCGAGCGCCGTCTTGACGTAATCGGCGCTCATGTTCTCGACCAGGCTGTTCTTCATCAGCATCGTCGTCACGGCGAACGAGCCCGCCAGGTAAGCGATCAGCGGCAACACGGAGTGCCAGACGATGTCGAGCCAGCGCGCCATCGGGGCCAGGTCGGCAGCACCCGCGGAGGCGAAGCCGCCGAGCGGAAAGACTTCCCAGCGCACGGCCAGCAGGTTGCTCAGCACGGCGCCGAGGGCGAAGCCGGGCACCGCATAGCCGATGAAGATCAGGATCGACGTCAAGGTGTCGATGCGCGTGCGGTGGCGAATGGCTTTCAGGATGCCGAGTGGAATGCAGATGCCATAGGTGAACAGCGCGGTGACGATGCCGTAATAGATCGAGATCGGCAGGCGGTCGGCGATGACCTTGATCACCGGCTCGTTGTAGCGAAAGGA
>JANOPR010000655.1:0-1602 GCA_031421955.1 Burkholderiales bacterium | reverse complement strand
GGGCATGATGCCCGGCACCACCGGCACCATGGCGCCCAGCTTGCGCGTGGCTTCGACGAAGTGGAAGTAGGCGTCGGCGTTGTAAAAGAACTGCGTGATGGCGCTGCTGGCCCCCGCCTGCACCTTGTCGACGTAATGCTGCAGGTCGCGCGCGGCATAGCGCTGGCCGGCGGGGCACCGGGCCTGCACTTCTACACGATGAACCAGTCGGCCCTGACGCGCGAACTCTGCAGCCGCCTGCGGCAGTAAATCAAGCGGCGTCGGCCGACGTGGCGCGGCCCCCTTGTCAGCCGTCGCGCTGCCAGTGCACGCCGTTTTCGGTCAGCACCGCATCCAGCGGCACGTCGTGCGGCTCGGCCTCGAGCCAGGGCACGCCGTCTTCGGTCAGGATCGCGTCCAGCGGCACGTCGTGCGGTTCAGCTTGGAGCCAGGGGATGAAGCCATGCGAATAGCCCACGCCGACCGTGAACGGCCGCGGCTCGAGCGTGGCCAGCGTGCGGTCGTAGAAGCCGCCCCCATAACCCAGGCGCATGCCCTTGGGGCCGAAGCCGACGCAGGGCACCAGCAGCAACTGGGGCTCGAAGGGGTCGGTGTCCTTGGGCTTGGGGATGCCGTAGGCGTCTTCTTCCATCGGGCAGCCGGGGTACCAGACATGAAAGCGCAGGCGCTTGGTGTCGCGGTCGATCACGGGTAGCCCGATCTGCCGGTGCCGGCCCTTCACGTCTTCGCCTTCGGTCCAGCGGAACAGCGCCGGCAGCGCATCGAATTCGCCCTTGATCGGCCAGTAGGCGCCGATCGCCGTCTCGTCGCGGCCCACCAGCCAGACCCGTAGCACCTCCTGCAGGTGCATGGCGCGCTGGTGGCGGTCATGCAGCGCCATGCGTTCAGCCTGCAACTGGCGCCGCAGCAACTTCTTGTCGCGCGGCGGCTCGAGACTGAAGTCGGACGTCATGGCGGGCGATGCGGGCAGCAAAAGACGCATTGTGCCCAGGTCGCGCAGCGACGCCGCAGGAGCGTACCCTTGGGGAACCCGGCACCAGCGTCAACGACGCACCGGGCTGAACCATTGAACCGCCGGACACTCCGACTGCCACCGTCTCCTGAACCCGAACCGCGCTGTGCACCTTGACCTGACTTCGCCCCCCCGACCGCATCGATCGCCGCGCACATCCCGCGCGTTGCTCGCCGCACTGCTGTGGGGGCTGAGCGCAGTGCCGTCCACCGCGCAACAGCCGCCTGCCGACCTGGCCGTCGAGGCCCGTGAGGCCTTGCAGAAGAAGGATGGAGCGCGGCTGGCGCAGTTGCGCGAACGCGCCGTGGCACAGCGGCATCCGCTCAGCCAATGGGTCGACTACTGGGAGTTGAGCAACCGCCTGGCCCAGGCGCAGCAGCCCGAGCTCGATGCCTTCTATGCGCGCTGGAGCGGCGCCTATGTCGAAGATCGGCTGCGCAACGACTGGCTGCTCGCGCTTGGCTCGCGTCGCGTCTGGGCCTTTTTCGCGCGCGACTTTGCGCGGTTTCGCTTGATCGACGTCGGCGTGGTCTCCTGCTTCGCCCTGCTCTCCGTGCTTCTGGGTTCCTTGGCGGCGGGCTTGGTTCTTC
>JANOPR010000654.1:0-3133 GCA_031421955.1 Burkholderiales bacterium | reverse complement strand
CCTGGATCGTGCGCGCCTTGCCGGTGGCGTCGGCCTGCTTGATCTCGGTCGTGCTCTTGCGCGTGATGCTGATCTTCTTGCGCTCGCCGATGGCGCCGCCGTGGGCGACGCGCAGGTGCTCGAGCAGGCGCGCCTTGTCGGCCGCGGCCTGGGCACGCGCCTCGGCGGCGTCGCGCTCGCGCTGCTCCTGCTCTTCGCGCAGGCGGCGCTTCTCGGCCAGTTCGTCCTCCTGGCGGCGCAGCAGTTCGGCCGGGTGGCGCGCCTCGTCGGCGCGGCGCGCGAGTTCGGCTTCGTCAACCACCGGCGCGGCCGGTGCCGCGGGCTCGTCAACGGCTGGCGCTTCATCGCGCTTGACGAAGGTGCGTTTCTTGCGCACCTCGACCTGGATCGTGCGCGCCTTGCCGGAGGCATCGGCCTGCTTGATCTCGCTGGTGCTCTTGCGCGTGATGCTGATCTTCTTGCGCTCGCCGGTCGGGGCCGTGCCGTGGCTCGTGCGCAGGTGCTCAAGCAGGCGCTCCTTGTCGCCGTCGGACAGCGAGTCGTCAGCCGACTTCTTCGACAGGCCAGCGGATTGCAGTTGGTCGAGCAGCGTGGCGGCCGGGCGGTTCAGCTCGGCGGCAAGTTGTGCGACGGTGGTCACAGCCATTGTGGGAATCCTTGGTGGGCGTGAGGCGCGCGGAGTGGGTTGCGGGGCAGATTGATCAATCAGTGAACCAATGGGCGCGCGCCTGCATGATCAAGGTCTTGGCAGCCGCCTCGTCGATGCCGCTGAGCTCGGTCAGCTCGTCGACTGCCAGGTCAGCCAGGTCGTCGCGCGAATGAATGCCGCCTTCGGCCAACTTTGAAATCAGCTCCGGCGTCAAGCCTTCAAGGTCGCGCAGATCCTGCGAGACCTCTTCGACGTTCTCTTCCTTGGCAATCTCCATGGTCAGCAGCGCGTCCTTGGCGCGGGTGCGCAGCTCGTTGACCGTGTCCTCGTCAAAGCTCTCGATCTCGAGCATTTCCTGCATCGGCACATAGGCCACTTCTTCGAGGCTGGTGAATCCTTCCGCAATCAGGATGTCGGCCACTTCGGCATCGACGTCGAGCTTGTCGATGAACAGCCTGCGCACCGAGTCAGACTCCTCGACATGCTTGGCGGTGGACTCCTCGGCCGTCATGATGTTGATGCGCCAGCCGGTGAGATCCGAGGCCAGGCGCACATTCTGACCACCGCGGCCGATGGCGATGGCCAGGTTCTCTTCGTCGACGACGACGTCCATCGCGTGGCGTTCCTCGTCGACCACGATCGACTGCACGTTGGCAGGCGCCAGCGCGCCGATCACGAACTGCGCCGGGTCTTCAGACCAGAGCACGATGTCCACACGTTCGCCAGCCAACTCGTTGGTCACCGCGGTCACGCGCGAACCGCGCACGCCCACGCAGGTGCCGATCGGGTCGACCCGCTTGTCGTACGAGACCACGGCGATCTTGGCCCGCGACCCCGGGTCGCGCGCGCAACTCTTGATTTCGAGCAGGCCTTGCTCCATCTCCGGCACTTCCTGCGCAAACAGCTCCATCATGAATCCCGGCGACGAGCGCGAGAGCATGATCTGCGGCCCACGGATGGTGTCGTCGATACCGGAGATGAAGGCGCGGACGCGGTCGCCCGAGCGCAAGTTCTCCTTGGGGATCATCTCGCTGCGCTTGAGTCGCCCCTCGACACGACCGCTCTCGACAATGATGTCGCCCTTGTCAAGGCGCTTGACCGAGCCGACCATGATCTTCTCGCCACGCGACATGAAGTCGTTGAGCAGTTGCTCGCGCTCGGCATCCCGGATCTTCTGCAGGATCACCTGCTTGGCCGCTTGGGCGCCAATGCGGCCGATGGTCAACGAATCGATCGGCTCTTCGATGTGATCGTCGACCTCGATGTCGGGAATCTGTTCCTGGGCTTCGAACAGCAAGGTTTCCGCGTCGGGGATCTGCAGCCCGGCCTCGTTGGCAACCACGTGCCAGCGCCGGAAAGTCTCGTAGTCGCCGGTCTCGCGATCGACGGCCACGCGGATGTCGACCTCGCCGCCATGCAGCTTCTTGGTTGCCGAAGCCAGTGCAGCCTCGACAGCGCCGAACACGACCTCGCGCTCCACGCTCTTCTCGCGCGAGATCGCATCGACCAGCATCAACATTTCGCGGTTCATTCTTTTTAATCTCCGTCGTGCACAGGCTCGGCCGCCGCGGTGCGCGCCCTGCCCTTGAAATCCACCACCGGCAGAAGATGCGCTTCGCGCACTTCGTCCAACACAAAATCGAGCGCCCGTAACGCGGCCGCTTCAGATGCCGGCGCCGCGGCGCGGGCCGCCTTGTGCCCGATCGACCACTTCGGCGGCGGGCTCTGCGATAACTCAAGGCGCCAACCGCCTTCGCGCGCGGCCAGCAAGCACTCGAACTTCTTGCGCCCGGCCAGCGGCAGCTTGAGCGTCAAGGCCACCATCGAACCTGCAAAGCGCTGGTAGTCGGCCTCGCGCTTGATTGGCCGGTCCAGGCCTGGCGACGAGACTTCGAGCCGCGTGTAGTCGCACTGCTCGACTTCGAGCACATACTGCAACTGCCGTGTGACGGCTTCGCAATCGTCGACCGTGACCGCGCCGGTTTCTGACGCGCCCGCTGGATAGACCGTACCTGGCACCCGGTCAATGAAGACGCGCACCAACCCGCCCCCCGAGCGTTCGAGGTCGACGAGTTCGTAACCGAGCCCGGCAACAGTGCGTTGGGTGGCGTCTTGCCAGTTCATCAGGGGGTACAGGTCGTGCGCGGAAGAGGCGGCAACAAAGCGATCGAACAAAAAAAATGGGCTGGAAAAATCCGCCCATTAGGGGTTTTCAGCGAAACGTGGATTGTACTCTGCAAGAGGCGTACCGGCAACTCCCGGGACTGCCCGCATGCCAGAATTGCCGCCTCGTTTTGACCTCCCGGAACGTCCCATGGGCTTTCTCGCCGGCAAGCGGCTCTTGATCACCGGGGTGCTGAACAACCGGTCGATCGCCTACGGCATCGCCCGCGCCTGCCACCGCGAGGGCGCCGAGCTGGCTTTCAGCTACCAGGGCGAGCGTTTCAAGGAGCGCATCACGGCCTTTGCGGCCGAGTTCGGCTC
>JANOPR010000653.1:0-3431 GCA_031421955.1 Burkholderiales bacterium | reverse complement strand
GGCCGAGCACGACGTGCCCTGGGGCGTCAATCGCCGCCGCGTGGTCACGCTCAACGATGGCGTACCGGGTGAGAAGAGCATCTCGGTGGCTTGCATGCATTGCAGCGACGCGCCTTGCATGGCGGTCTGCCCGGTCGACTGCTTCTACCGCACCGACGAAGGCGTGGTGTTGCACGACAAGGATGTCTGCATCGGCTGCGGCTACTGTTCCTACGCCTGCCCGTTCGGCGCGCCGCAGTTCCCGACCAATGGCACCTTCGGCCTGCGCGGCAAGATGGACAAGTGCACCTTCTGCGCCGGCGGCCCCGAGGCCAACGGCAGCCAGGCCGAGTACGAGAAATACGGTCGCAACCGGCTGGCCGAAGGCAAGCTGCCGGCTTGCGCCGAAATGTGCTCGACCAAGGCCTTGCTCGGCGGCGACGGCGACGTGGTCGCCGACATCTTCCGCAACCGGGTGCTGCAGCGCGGCAAGGGCAGCGAAGTCTGGGGCTGGGGTACCGCGTACGGCAAGCCGACATGAGGACCGTCAAGATGCGAAGCGCGATGGCATTTCTGCTGGTGGTGGTGGCCGCGGCGGGTTGCGGCGACAAGCCGCAGGAGCTGGGCCCGGCGTCGGCCAAGAAGCCTGACTCCAAGGCCTGGGACATGGCCAAGAGCAGCAGCGTGGCCGAAGGCTGGAAGGCCGGCGACCAGGCCAGCTGGGAGGAGCAGATGCGCAAGCGCGCGCAAGGGCAGGACGAGAAATCACGCATTGCGGCCGTTGCGACTGCAGCGCCGACCAAGACGCCTTGAACCTGCCGGGGGTGGCCACCATGCAACGACGCCTGACGCAATGGATCCTGATGTTGGCCGCGCTGGCGACGCCGCCGGCGTTGCTGGCGCAACAGGCGGCGCAGGCACCTGCTGCGCCAGTGGCGGTGGCCGCCAAACCGGCCGCGGGGCCACCCGCCAACTTCGTTGCTCCGACCGAGCCCAAGCCCGACGAGACCAACGCCCAGCGCGGCAAGACCCAGCCTGGCAACAACGCGCCGTTCTGGCGCGACGTGCGCGAGTCCGGCGGCAAGCAGGGTTACACCAGCCTGCCTGGGCCCGAGATGGGCATGCTGATCCAGCCTTTCGTGCAGTACCCTGGATCGCGTCTCACCACGGCCGGAGAAGCCTGGCGCCAAGTGCGCAACAACTGGATCATTCCCTATGGTGGCGCGCTGCTGTTTATCGCTGCCTTGGCTCTCGCGTTGTTCTATTGGCGCAAGGGCTCGTTGGGCGGGCATGTGCCCGATACGGGTCGCAAGATCGAACGCTTTACGCCGTTCGAGCGTGCGGCACACTGGACCAATGCGATCGCCTTTGTGGTGCTCGCCGTGTCGGGGCTGGTGATGGTCTTCGGCAAGTTCTTCCTGCTGCCCGTGATCGGCGCCACGTTGTTCGGTTGGCTGAGCTTCGCCTTGAAGAACGCACACAACTTTGCGGGCCCGCTGTTTGCAGTCTCGCTGCTGGTGGTGCTGTTCACGTTCGTCCGAGACAACCTGCCGCGGGCTGGAGATCTGGCTTGGCTGGCGCGCGGCGGCGGCATGGTGGGTGGCGCCCAAGTGCCGTCGCATCGCTTTAACGCGGGCGAGAAGGTGGTGTTCTGGGGTGGTGTGTTCGTGCTCGGGCTGACCGTTGTCGGCTCAGGCCTCGTACTCGACAAACTGGTGCCCGGTATGGCCTACCTGCGCGGCGACATGCAGATCGCGCACATGATTCACTCTGTAGCAGCGCTGCTGATGATGACGCTGTTTCTCGGGCACATCTATCTGGGCACGATCGGTACCAAGGGCGCCTATAACGGCATGCGCACTGGCTATGTCGACGAAGGCTATGCCCGCGAGCACCACGAGTTGTGGTACGACGACATCAAGGCCGGCAAGATCCCGGCGCAGCGCTCGGCCGAGGCCGCACCACCGATGGCGCGCCAAGCCTGAACGAAGTCCCCTAGGAGCCCGCATGAAGCGCATCGTCACCCTGTCCCTGTTGGCTTTGACCGCCTCGGTGGCGCTGGCCAAGATTCCGGCCCCGGTGCTGACCGACGAAGCCAAGGCCAAGGCGGCCGAAGCGGCTGCGAAGACCGCACATGGCAACAAGGTCGCCGACTTCCAGTTGTGCAATGCGATGGACCGCTCGGCGGTGCGCTACCTGGCCGAGGCCAAGAAGGCCGGCAAGGAGGCCAAGCCGACCGCGACGCCACCGTGCACCGACCCCGGCCTGTTCGGTGCGCCGGTGGCTGCCGGGTCCAAGCCGGTTGAGGCGGCCGGGGCCCATTCACCGCCGCGCACGGCCGCCGGGCCGCCGAGTGGCAAGGCGCCAACTGCCGCGACCACCCCGACGCCCTCCGCAAAGGCCCCTGGCAGCAAGGGCTGACGGCCGGCCGGGTATAACGCCGGCATGCCGAGTTTGCCCATCCAGGCCGCCGCAGCCTGGCGCTTGCCGCACCTGACCGAAGCCCAGGCGCCGTTGACGCGCGAGGTTGAAGTGCGCGACGAATTCGGCCAGCGGCGCACAATCCAGATCCCGTGCGAACGACCGCTGACGCTGTTTGTCGATAAACGCGAAGTCGTCACGCTGATGACGCTGGGCGCCGCGCCGGAGTTGCTCGCCCTGGGCTACCTGCGAAACCAGCGCCTGGTCGAGTCGCTGGACGATGTCGAGTCGATCACCGCCGATTGGGAGGTGGATGCAGTGGCGGTGAAAACGCGGCACGGTGCCACGCAGGCGATCGAAGCCCGCACTGCCAGGCGCATCGTCACCACCGGCTGCGGCCAGGGCACGATGTTCGGCAACCTGATGGACGAACTCGATGCGGTGCGCCTGCCCGCAGCGGGGGTCGCGCGCATCCGCCAGTCCACCTTGCACCTGCTCAACGAGGCCATGCGAAAGACCGACAGCGTGCACCGCCGCGCCGGGTCTGTGCACGGCTGCGCGCTGTTTCGCGGCAGCGAGATGCTGCACTTCGTCGAGGATGTCGGCCGGCACAATGCCATCGATACGATCGCCGGCTGGATGTGGCTGCAGGGCGGTGCGCCGCTCGGCCAGGGCGCCGACAAGGTCTTCTACACGACCGGGCGGCTGACCAGCGAAATGGTCATGAAATCAGCCCAGCTCGGCGTGCCCATCGTCATCTCGCGCAACGGTGTCACGCAGATGGGCTATGACCTGGCGGTGAAGCTGGGCATGACGCTGTTCGGCCGCGCCAGCCAGCGTCACTTCATCTGCTACTGCGGTTTCGACCGCTTCGACGCCGAACCCGAACCCGAGCGGCCACCGGTCCGCGTCGTCGCAGGCTGACGGCGCGCCTCAGCGTGTCGCCGGCGCGTGCAGATCGCGCAGGAGCGTGGGGCCGGCGCGTGACTCGATGTCGGCCAGCAGGGCCTTGCCCCAGCCGAGGGCAAACA
>JANOPR010000652.1:0-2867 GCA_031421955.1 Burkholderiales bacterium | reverse complement strand
CGGCTCGCGGCCGCGTGCCGCGGCCAGGTGCTGGTTGCTTGCCAGGCGAGCGATGTCCTGGGCCGAGTCGTCGGGGCTGTCGCTGAGCAGGCAATGCAGCAGGAACAGGTCGAGCACGCGCATCGTCTCGGCGCCGATGCCGACCGGCTCGAACGGGTCCAGATCCATGCAGCGCACCTCGACATACTCGACGCCGCGCTCGCGCAGTGCGTGCAATGGCCGCTCGCCGGGGTGGATCACGCGCTTGGGGCGGATGGTGCCGTAGAACTCGTTTTCGATCTGCAGCAGGCTCGTCGCCAGTTGCACATACTCGCCGCCGGGCCCGCGCAGTCCGACCTGTTCGTAGGGCGGGTGCGGCCGGGTCAGCGCGCCGACCAGTGAATAGGCGTACTCCTCCAGGCTGTTGTAGCTGACCCCCAACGCGGCCTGGGCGTCGCTCTGGTAGCCCAGGCGCCCCATGCGTAGCGATGTGGCATGCGGCAGGTACAGCGTGTGCGCCGACAGCCGCTGCAGGTCGTGCGATCGGTCGGCCACAAAGCTGGGGCATACCGCGGGCGAAGCCCCGAACAGGGTCAGCAAGAGGAACGAGTGGCGGCGGAAGTTGCGGATCAGGGCGAAGTACTCGGCATTGCCCAGACCCGGCAGCGACCAGTTGTAGTGGATGCCGGAGATCGTCTGCATGCGCCGGCCGTAGCGCACTCCGAGCCCCATGCGGTAGACGCTCTTGGCGCGACCGACGTTGGACAACCCGTAGCGCCCGATCGGGATCGTTTCGTCCGCCGGTAGGCCGCAGGGCATGCTGGCCACCCACAGCGACTCCTCTGCGAGCGCGTGGTAGACGACCTGGTGGATCTGCGTCAGTTCGGCCTCGCAGGCTTCGACGCTGTCATGCACGCCGGTGATGAGTTCGAGTTGCGACTCGCTGAAGTCGGTGGTGATGCGCGGGTGCGTCAGCGGTGATCCCAGTGCCGCAGGGTGGGGCGTCAGCGCCAACCGACCGTCGGCCCCCACCCGCAGGCTCTCCTTCTCGACGCCGCGGCGCATGCCGCGCAGCCTTTCGGGCGCCATGCTTGCCAGGTTGGTTTCCAGTGCCGTCATGACCATGTCCAGATAGGATCGAGCCCAACACCCTACCAGCCTCTGCGGACCCGTGCAGGCGTCGGGCCAGCCCGCGCCGGGCCGCCCCAAACGGGCGACGCCCCCTTGGGGGGCCGACGCCGCAGGCGTCTTGGGGGCCTATCTGCACGGCTGGGCATGCCAACCAGGGTCGGCGATCAGCCGGCAGGGCGCTGCCCGCACACCGTGCAGGCCGCGGTACGTGGCGTGCGCAACTCGTGCCACTCCATCGTGCGTCCATCGAGGAGCTGCAGGCGACCGGCCAGCGAACTGCCCACGCCAGCCAGCAGCTTCAACGTCTCGGCCGCCTGCACCGAGCCGATGATGCCTACCAGCGGCGCGAACACGCCCATCGTCGCGCATTGCACTTCCTCGAAGGTCGACTCGGGCGGGAACAGGCAGGCATAGCAGGGCGAGTCGGGCTGGCGCGTGTCGTAGACCGAGACCTGCCCGTCGAAACCAATCGCCGCACCCGACACCAGCGGCTTGGCATGGGCCACGCAGGCTGCGTTGACTGCTTGGCGCGTTGCGAAGTTGTCGCTGCAGTCGACCACGACATCCGCGTCGCCGACCAGCGTGTCCAGCCTGGCGGCGTCTGCGCGTTCGATCAGCGCACGCACCTGGACGTCGGGGTTGATCGCGGCGATCGTGTCGCGCGCCGATTCGGCCTTCGGCCTGCCCACGCGGGCCAGGTTGTGCACGATCTGGCGCTGCAGATTCGTGATGTCGACCCTGTCGTGGTCGACGATGGTGAGCCGCCCGACACCGGCCGAGCCCAGGTACAACGCCACCGGCGAGCCCAGGCCGCCGGCCCCGATGACGAGCACATGGGCAGCCAGCAGGCGTTGCTGGCCTTCGATGCCCACCTCATCGAGCAGGATATGGCGCGAGTAACGCAGCAGCTGGTCGTCGGTCATGAGGCATTGCCAACAGGGGAGAAGGCGTGTGAACGCTTCGCCAACAGCAAAAAAGGCCCGTGAACGCTTCGCCAACAGGAAAAAAGGCCCGCCAGGGCGGGCCTTTCAAGGTAGGTTTGAAAGCAACTCACTCGGTCTTGGCTTGGGCCCGGCGCTCGGCTGCTGTCTTGGACGCCACGACGGTCTTGCCTTGCAGCTGGTTCAGCGCCTGGCGCAGCGGGAAGTCCTCGAGGCTGCCAAATTCGGGCAGCGGCTTGAGCGGTTCCTTGCTCTTGGCCAACTGCTCTTCGAGCTTCTTGCGCGCCTCGTCGCGGGCCTTGGTGCGGGCGTCGTCCTTTTTCTCGTCAGGTGTCGTCAGGTGCTTGTCCAGATCGGCCTCGCGCAGGCGCAGTGCAGCGAACACGTTGCCCTCGGCGGTTTCGTCGAGCCAGATGTCGGGCACGATGCCGGTGGCCTGGATCGAGCGGCCCTGCGGCGTGTAGTAGCGCGCCGTGGTGATCTTCAGCGCCGTGTCGGCGGTCAGCGGCCGCCAGGTTTGTACCGAGCCCTTGCCGAAGGTTTGCGCGCCCATGATCGTGGCGCGCTTGTGGTCTTGCAGTGCACCGGCGACGATCTCGCTGGCCGACGCTGAGCCTTCGTTGACCAGCACCACCAGCGGCACCTTCTTCAAGGCCTCGGGCAGGCGGCGCAGCGGGTCGGCGCCGCGGCGGGCGTAGAACTCGGGCGCGGCCTTGAAGGTTGCCTTGGAGTCGGCGACCTGGCCGTTGGTCGTGACCACCACCGTCTCGGCGGGCAGGAAAGACGCAGACACGGCGATTGCGCCGTCAAGCAGGC
>JANOPR010000651.1:0-2174 GCA_031421955.1 Burkholderiales bacterium | reverse complement strand
CGGGGCTGGTGGGTGAGATCTGGAAGGAAATGGGCGTCAACGCTGTGGCCATGCCTGGCGGCGAGATCGTGCCCGCCGCGCAGCGCGGCGTGCTCGACGCCGCCGAGTGGATCGGCCCGGCCGACGACATGGCGCTGGGCTTTCACACCGTGTTCAAGCACTACTACCTGCAGGGCCTGCACCAGAGCACCGACGTTGGCGAACTGTTGATCAACAAGACGGCGTGGAACAAGCTGCCGGCCGACCTGAAGGCGATCGTCGAAGCCTCTTGCATGGCGACGATGACCGAGACCTACACCTTCAACGTGCACCGCAACGCGCAGGCGCTCGACAAGCTGAAGAACGAGCACAAGGTGGCCGTGCACGACACGCCGCGCGACATCTTCCCCGCCTTCATCAAGGCCACCAACCTGATCTACGACCGCGAGGCCTCGAAGAACCCCTTCTTCAAGGAGGCACTGGACTCGCAGCGCAGCTTCGCCAAGCTGGAGGTGCCGTACTGGAACAAGATCAACGGCCTGTACTACAACCTCGGCATCGATTCGCCGAACGCGAAGTAACGAGCGAAGTGCGGCACCGGGAATGAATCGATGACGACAACAAGTTCGAACCTGGTGCTGTGGGCCCGGCGCATCGACCGCATCGCGGCCGCCTCGGGCCGCCTCGTGGCCTGGCTGATCGTGCCGATGGTGCTGTCGCTGTGCTACGAGGTCGTCGCGCGCTATGTGTTCAACGCGCCGACGCAATGGGCCTACGACATGACCTTCATGCTCTACGGCACGTTCTTCATGCTCGGCGCGGCCTTCACGTTGCAGCGCAAGGGTCATGTGCGCACCGATTCGCTGTATGCCGGTTGGTCGCCGCGGCACCAGGCGATGGTCGATCTGGGCGGCCACTTCCTGATGCTGCTGCCCTTCGCCGGCGTGCTGCTCTTCGTCGGCTGGGGCTACTTCGTCAAGGCCTACGTGACCAACGAAACCTTCGTCAGCAGTTCGTGGCAGCCGATCACCTGGCCCTTCAAGCTGGCGATGCCGCTGACCGGGCTGCTGCTGCTGATCCAGGGCTTCAGCGAGTGCCTCAAGTGCGTGCATACGCTGAAGACGGGGCAGTGGCCTGACGCTCGCGCCATCGCCACGGAGCACACGCTGTGAGCGCGCCGGGCCGCCCCAAGCGCGAACTCCCCAAGGGCCACGAAGGGGCCACTTCGTGTCCCAGGGGGACGGCGCACAGCGCCAAGGGGGCCACATGAGCAACGAAGTCCTCGGCCTCGTCGCCCTCGTCGTCCTCTTCACCGTCATCTTCATCGGCTATCCGATCGCCTTCACGCTCGGCGCGGTGGCGCTCGGCGCGGGCTTCATCGCGCTCGGCCCGGTCGTCTTCGACCTGGCGGTGCTGCAGACCTTTTCGGTGATGAAGGACACCGTGCTGGCGGCGATCCCGTTCTTCCTCTTCATGGGCTTCATGCTCGAGCAGTCCGGCATCATGGAGCGCCTCTTCAACGGCATCCAGCAATTGCTGGCGGGCTTGAACGGCTCGCTCTACCTGGCGGTGCTGATCACGGCGACCATCTTTGCCGCGGCCACCGGCATCGTCGGCTCCTCGGTCACCCTGCTCGGCGTGATGGCCGGGCCCTCGATGATCAAGAGCGGGTACGACGTGAAGATGTCGGCCGGCGCCATCACCGCCGGTGGCACGCTCGGCATCCTGATCCCGCCCTCGGTGATGCTGATCGTGATGGGCCCCGTCGTCGGTGTGCCGGCCACCGACCTGTTCGCAGCCGCGGTGCTGCCGGGGCTGATGCTGTCGGCCCTGTTCATCGCGTGGACACTGCTGCGCTGCTGGATCAACCCCGCGCTCGGCCCGGCGATCCCGCTCGAGCTGCGCCTGAAATCGCTCGGCCCCGTGATCCGCGATCTGGCCGTCGGCGTGTTGCCGGTGATCGTCGTCATCATGTCGACGCTCGGCGTCATCCTGGCCGGCATCGCCACGCCCACCGACGCCGGCGCCGTTGGCTGCGCAGCCACCTTCATCCTGACCGTCGGCTCGGGCCGCCTCTCGTGGGCCAAGCTGCGCAGCGCCACCTACGCCACGCTCGAGATCTCCAGCATGATCCTGCTGCTCGTCACCGCGTCGAACCTGTTCGGCTCGGTCTTCTCGCGCCTGGGCAGTGCCGA
>JANOPR010000650.1:0-1867 GCA_031421955.1 Burkholderiales bacterium | reverse complement strand
GATGTTCGACAACCTGCGCCGCTCGCTGGTGGCGCCGATGTCGCTGGCCCTGCTGGTGTGGGCCCTCGTGACCGACTTCGTCTCGCCCACGGCGGCCCTGCTGTTGGTGCTGGCGGCGTATGCGGCCGGGCCGCTGATGGGCGCGGTGGCGGGTTTTTCGCCCAGCCGCGACGACCTGGCAAAGCGCCATTTCTACCACCAGGCCGTGGCCGATCTCGTCCGAGTGCTGTGGGCCGGACTGTGGCAGTTGGCGCAATTGCTGCACCACGCGCTGATGGCGGTGGATGCGATCGTGCGTGCGCTCTACCGCATGAGTGTCAGCCGCCGCCACCTGCTGCAATGGACCACCGCTGCCGCGGTGCAGGCTTCGGTGAAGACCGAGTTCACGGCACTGCTGCGCCGGCATGGCAGCCTGCCGCTGGTGGCATTGGTGCTGCTCGGCGGCATGCTCGCGGCGGGTACGCCCTATCCGCTGCTGGCCGGCCTGCTGTGCCTGCTCTGGGCCGCCTCGCCGCTGTGGACCTGGTGGGTCAGCCGGCCGCTGCCGCCGCGCAAGGACGCCGCGCTGCCGCCCGTCGATCAAGCCTACCTGCAAGGCATCGCCCGCGATACCTGGCGCTTCTTCGAGCGCTGCGTCGGCCCGGACGACAGGCACCTGCCGCCCGACAACCTGCAAACCCTGCCGCACGACATGCTGGCGCACCGCACCTCGCCGACCAACATCGGCCTGTACCTGCTCAGCGCGGCCTGCGCCAAGGCTTTCGGCTGGATCGGCACCGAAGAGTTGTTGGCGCGCCTAGAAGCCACTCTCGCCACCCTGGCCACGCTGCAACGCCACCGCGGCCATTTCATGAACTGGTACGACACGCAGACCGGCGCGCCGCTGCTGCCGATGTACGTGTCCACCGTCGACAGCGGCAACCTCACTGGCCACCTGCTCGCGGTCGCCCAGGCCTGCCGCGAACTGGCGCGCGCGCCGCAGGCCGAGGCCACGCTGCGGCGCTTGGACGCCGTCGCACGCGACTGCGAACAGACCGCCTGGGCCGCAGACTTCAGCTTCCTGTACCACCGCAAGCGGCACCTGTTCCACATCGGCTACCGCGTCGCCGAGCAGGAACTCGATGCCGGCTTCTACGACTTGTTGGCTTCCGAGTCGCGCCTGACGAGTCTGTTGGCCATCGCCAAGGGCGACGTGCCAGTGAGCCATTGGGCCTCGCTCGGGCGGCCGTTCTTCGCTGTCGGCCAGCGCGCCGGCCTACGCTCGTGGTCGGGCTCGATGTTCGAGTACCTGATGCCGACCCTGGTGCTCGATGAGCCGCATGGCAGCGTGCTGCGCGATGCCTGCCAGGCGGCGCTGCGCGAGCAGATCGGCTACGCCCAGGCGCATGGCGTGCCCTGGGGCATTTCAGAGTCGGCCTATGCCGGGCGTGACCACACTCTGGCGTACCAATACGCGCCGCAGGGTGTGCCGCGGCTGGCGTTGCGCCGCACGCCGCCCGACGAGTTGGTGATCGCGCCCTATGCGACCGCGCTGGCGGCGCAGATCGCCGCGCACGCCGCCTGCGTCAATTTCGCTGCACTGCAAGCGCTGCGCGCGCGCGGCGACCTGGGCTTCATCGAAGCGCTCGATTTCACACCCTCGCGGCAGACCGACAGCGAGGTCTCGACCCCGGTGGGCACCTTCATGTCGCACCACCAGGGCATGACCATTGTGGCCCTGGCCAACGTGCTGCTGGACGGCGTGGTGCAGCGCTGGGGCATGGCCAACCCGCACATCGAAGCCGTCGCCTCGCTGCTGCACGAACGCGCGCCGCGCCAGGTCTCGATGCTCTACGCGCCGCCATCGGGCCCACCGCTGCTGGCATCG
>JANOPR010000649.1:0-3029 GCA_031421955.1 Burkholderiales bacterium | reverse complement strand
GAGGCCACCAGGTCGGCGTTGATGTTGTAGGACTCGTTCTTCTCGCCAAAGCCGATCGGGCTGATGACCGGGATGAACTGGTCGTCCTGCAGCGCCTTGACCACGCTCGGGTCGATGGCGGTGATCTCGCCGACATGGCCGAGATCGTGAAGGACACTCGGATCGTCCTTGTCGACCATCTTGAGCTTGTGGGCGCGGATCAGCCCGCCGTCGCGGCCGGTCAGGCCCACCGCCTTGCCGCCCACGGCGTTGATCAGGCCCACGATGTCCTGCTGCACCTGGCCGGCCAGTACCCACTCGACGACTTCCATCGTCTCCTCGTCGGTGACGCGCATGCCCTGAATGAAGGTGCCCGTCTTGCCCAGGCGATTCAGCGCCTGTTCGATCTGCGGCCCGCCGCCGTGGACCACGATCGGATTCATGCCGACCAGCTTGAGCAGCACCACGTCCTCGGCAAAGTCCTGCTGCAGGGCCGGGTCGGTCATGGCGTTGCCGCCGTACTTGATGACCAGCGTCTTGCCATGGAACTTGCGGATATACGGCAGCGCATGCGACAGGATCTCGGCCTTCTCGCGCGGGTCGATGTGCGTCACGTCGGTCGATGGGACAGTCGTCATGGCAGGCTCGGGCTGAAGTGGGCGGCGTGAAATTGTAGGCAGGCATGAGGAGATCCCGGCCCAATCGCGGGGGAACTTCCGTGTCGCATGTTGCTCCATAGCCCGTGCCTGTATCCTTGCGCCCCATGTTGCGGCACTCTCGCCACCTCACCACCGCCCTGCTCTGGCTGGCCATTGCGCTGCTGCCGCTGCGTGGCGGCGTCGCCGCGGCCATGCCGGTGGCGATGGGCTCGGGTCAGGCGCAGACCACCGCAGTCATGGCGGCCGATTCAGGTATCGCGGTGACGCACGACTGCCACGGCACTGAGTCCGCTGCCGGCGAGGCCGGTGGCAGCACCATGGGCGGCACGCACACCTGCTCCCTGTGCAGCCTGTGTCACAGCACCGCCGCGGCGGTGCCTGCGATGGCGCTGCACATTTCGGCATTGCCGACCGGCGCCCCGCCGGCCCACGCATCGCGCGACATCGTCGGCGCGGTGTTCGACGCGCCCGAGCGACCACCGCGCCTGCTCGCCTGATCCGCGGCGACTGACGCGCGTGCGCCCTGGCGCACGCGCCTGCGCCGCGCTGAGCCCGCCCGCGCCCTGACCGGCACGGGTCGACCCCGGATCACGCGAGGACCGCATGCCCCCCTTTCGATTTCGCTGGCTGATGCCAGCCACCCTGCTGACCCTGATGTCCGCGGCATCGGCCCAGGCGCAGGCGCCCGCCGCCGACCCGCTCGACGCGCAGGCCCAGGTGCCGCGCCTGGCGCATGCGCCGTCGCTGGCCGAGTACCGGCGCATGACCGACGAGACCGTGGGCTCGTGGCGCGAAGCCAACGACAACGTCGGGCGCATCGGCGGCTGGCGCACCTACCTGCGCGAGGCGCGCCAACCCGACGCGGCGGCCTCCGCGCCGGGCGCCGGCAAGCCCGCTCCTGCGACCAAGCCGGCGAGCGAGTTGCCGGCAGGCCCGCGCGGCCACAAGATGCAATGAGGGCGCAGATGAACATGCATCCATCGAACTCGCGCCCGCGCCGCAAGACAGCGCAGACCCTGATCGCCCTCATGGCTGGCGCCCTGCTGCTCGGCGGCTGCGCCTCCTTCAGCCCCGACGGCGGCTTTGCCGAGGTCGAGAAGACGGCCAAGGAGCGCCTTGGCAAGGACCTGCGCTGGGCCCGCTCCGACGCCGACCGCACGGCGATCGACCAGCGCGTGGCCGCCCTGCTGGCGCAGCCGCTGTCGGTCGATGACGCGGTGCAACTCGCACTGCTCAACAACCGCGGCCTGCAGGCGGCCTTCGACGATCTCGGCATCACCGAGGCCGAAGTCGTCCAGGCCGGCCGGCTGTCCAACCCGGGCTTCTCGTTCGGGCGCTCGACGCGCGGCGACGAAATCGAGCTCGAGCGTGGACTGCACTTCAACCTGGCGCGGCTGCTGGCCATGCCGCTGATCGCGCAGATGCAGGCGCGGCGCTTCCAGCAGTCCCAGGGCGCCGCGGCGAGCGCGGTGCTGTCGGTGGCGGCGCAGACGCGCGTGGCCTACTTCAATGCGCTCGCCGCAGAGGAATCGGTGCGCTATTCGCGCCAGGTGATGCAGGCCGCGCAGGCCAGCGCCGAACTGGCACGCCGCATGGAACAGGTCGGCAACTTCAGCAAGCTGCAGCGCGCGCGCGAGCAGTCCTTCTATGCCGACGCCGCGCTCAACCTGGCGCGTGCCGAACAAGCCCAACGTGGGACGCACGAGCGCCTGACGCGCCAGCTCGGCGTCTGGGGCACCCAGACCCAGTTCACGTTGCCCACGCGCCTGCCCGACCTGCCCGCACAGGCGCGGGAGCTGCCCGATATCGAACGCCTCGCAATGGCGCAGCGGCTCGACGTGCAAGGCGCAAAGCTGGCGGTCGAGCAGACGGCAAAGAACCTGGGCCTGACGCGCGCCACACGTTTCGTCAACGTGCTCGAAATCGGCGCTATCCGCAACAGCTCGAACGAAGCGCCGACGCAGCGCGGCTGGGAAATCGGCCTGGAGCTGCCGCTGTTCGACTGGGGCGACGCGCGAATCGCGCGGGCGGAGAGCGTCTACCGGCAGAGCTTCAACCGCGCCGCCGAGACGGCCGTCAATGCCCGCTCGGAAGTGCGCGAGGCCTATGCCAACTACCGCTTTGCCTACGACATCGCCCGCCACCAGCGCGACGAGATCGTGCCGCTGCGCCAGCGTATTACCGACGAAAACCTGCTGCGCTACAACGGCATGCTGATCGGCGTATTCGAGCTGCTGGCCGATGCGCGGCTGCAGATCGCCGGCGTCAACGCCGCCATCCAGGCCCAGCGCGATTTCTGGATCGCGCAGTCCGACCTGGACATGGCCCTGATCGGCAAGCCCAGCCTGATGGCCCCGGCCGGCCCCTCGATGGCCGCCGAGGCCGGCGGCG
>JANOPR010000648.1:0-1761 GCA_031421955.1 Burkholderiales bacterium | reverse complement strand
GATGTTCGACAACCTGCGCCGCTCGCTGGTGGCGCCGATGTCGCTGGCCCTGCTGGTGTGGGCCCTCGTGACCGACTTCGTCTCGCCCACGGCGGCCCTGCTGTTGGTGCTGGCGGCGTATGCGGCCGGGCCGCTGATGGGTGCGGTGGCGGGCTTTTCGCCCAGCCGCGACGACCTGGCAAAGCGCCACTTCTACCAACGGGCCGTGGCCGATCTCGTGCGTGTGCTGTGGGCCGGCCTGTGGCAGTTGGCGCAATTGCTGCATCACGCGCTGATGGCGGTGGATGCAATCGTGCGCTCGCTCTACCGCATGAGCGTCAGCCGCCGCCACCTGCTGCAATGGACCACCGCTGCGGCGGTGCAGGCTTCGGTGAAGACCGAGTTCACGGCGCTGCTGCGCCGCCATGGCAGCCTGCCGCTGGTGGCGTTGGTGCTGCTCGGCGCCATGCTCGCGGCGGGCACGCCCTATCCGCTGCTGGCCGGGCTGTTGTGCGCGCTGTGGGCGGCCTCGCCGCTGTGGACCTGGTTGGTCAGCCGGCCGCAGCCGCCGCGCAAGGACGCCGCGCTGCCGCCCGTCGATCAGGCCTACCTGCAAGGCATCGCCCGCGATACCTGGCGCTTCTTCGAGCGCTGCGTCGGCCCGGACGACAGGCACCTGCCGCCGGACAACCTGCAGATCCTGCCGCACGACATGCTGGCGCACCGCACCTCCCCGACCAACATCGGCCTGTACCTGCTCAGCGCGGCCTGCGCCAAGGCCTTCGGCTGGATCGGCACCGAGGAGTTGTTGACGCGCCTCGAAGCCACGCTGGCCACCCTGGCTACGCTGCAACGCCACCGCGGCCATTTCATGAACTGGTACGACACGCAGACCGGCGCGCCGCTGCTGCCGATGTACGTGTCCACCGTCGACAGCGGCAACCTCGCGGGCCACCTGCTCGCGGTCGCCCAGGCCTGCCGCGAACTGGCGCGCGAGCCGCAGAACGAGGCCACGCTCGGGCGCTTGGACGCCGTCGCACGCGTGTGCGAACAAACCGCCTGGGCCGCAGACTTCAGCTTTCTGTACCACCGCAAGCGGCACCTGTTCCACATCGGCTATCGAGTCGCCGAGCAGGAACTCGATGCCGGCTTCTACGACTTGTTGGCTTCCGAGTCGCGCCTGACGAGTCTGCTGGCCATCGCCAAGGGCGACGTGCCAGTGAGCCATTGGGCCTCGCTCGGGCGGCCGTTCTTCGCCGTGGGCCAGCGCGCCGGCCTGCGCTCCTGGTCGGGCTCGATGTTCGAGTACCTGATGCCCACGCTGGTGCTCGACGAGCCGCATGGCAGCGTGTTGCGCGATGCCTGCCAGGCGGCGCTGCGCGAGCAGATCGGCTACGCCATGGCGCATGGCGTGCCGTGGGGCATTTCGGAGTCGGCCTATGCCGGGCGTGACCACACGCTGGCCTACCAGTACGCGCCGCAGGGCGTGCCGCGGTTGGCGCTGCGCCGCACGCCGCCCGACGAGTTGGTGATCGCGCCCTATGCGACCGCGCTGGCCGCGCAAGTCGCCGCGCACGCCGCCTGCGTCAATTTCGCTGCCCTGCAAGCGCTGCGCGCGCGCGGCGACCTGGGCTTCATCGAGGCGCTCGATTTCACACCCTCGCGGCAAACCGGCAGCGAGGTCTCGACCCCGGTGAGCACCTTCATGTCGCACCACCAGGGCATGACCATCGTGGCCCTGGCCAACGTGCTGCTGGGCGGCGTGGTGCGGCGCTGGGGCAT
>JANOPR010000647.1:0-1934 GCA_031421955.1 Burkholderiales bacterium | reverse complement strand
GGATCATGTGAGCATGGCTACCTTTGCCGCGCGCCGGCTGCAGCCGATGATCGCCAACACCGCGCACATCCTTGGCATCGAGTTGCTCGCCGCCGCGCAGGGCATCGAGTTCCTGCGCCCGCTGACCAGCTCGTCGGCGCTCGAAGCGGTGCACGCGCGGTTGCGCGAGGACTGCCCGTCGGTCGAGCGCGACCGCTATCTCGCCCCCGACATCGAGCGCGCCACCGCGCTCGTCACCGACGGCTCGCTGGCGCGCATCTTGCGCACGCTGCCGGGCTTGCCGACACTGTGGACCCCCGCCTGAACGTCAACTCGAGGAGAACCCGATGCTGAAGAAATCGCTGCTTGCCCTGACCGCTGCCACCTGCGCCTGCGCTGCGTTGGCGCAAGAGACCAAGGTCGCCATCGGCATGTCCGGCTGGACCGGCTTTGCGCCGCTGACCCTGGCCAAGGAGGCCGGCCTGTTCAAGAAGCACGGCCTGGATGTCAGCATCAAGAAGATCCCGCAGAAAGACCGCCACTTGGCCATTGCCTCGGGCGACATCCAATGCGCCGCGACCACGGTCGAGACCTGGATCGCCTGGAACGCCGCCGGCGTGGCCACGACGCAGATTTTCCAGCTCGACAAGAGCTACGGCGCCGACGGCATGGTGGTCAAGCCTGGTATCACCAGGATCGCCGACCTGAAAGGCAAGACGGTGGCCGCCAGTGCGCCGGGCACCGCACCGTACTTCACGCTGGCCTGGATGCTGAAGAAGAACGGCCTGTCGATGAAAGACGTGAAGGTCGTCAACCTCGAACCGCAGGCCGCCGCCAACGCGATGATCGCCGGCACCGACGGCCTGGATGCGGCGATGACCTACGAGCCCTACCTCGGCGCCGTGCGCGCCAAACCCGAGGCCGGCAAGATCATCGCCACCACGCTCGACTACCCGATGGTGATGGACACCTTCGGCTGCACACCGAAGTTCCTGGCCGAGAACCCCAAGGCCGCGCAGGGCCTGGCCAACGCCTACTTCGATGCGCTGGACATGATCAAGGCCGACGCCAAGAAGAGCTTCGAGATCATGGGCACCGACGTGAAACAAAGTGGTGAGCAATTCGAAGCCAGCCAGAAGTATTTGCGCTGGCAAGACCGTGCGGCGAACCAGAGGTTCTTCGCCGGTGAGCATGCCGCCTTCAGCAAGGAAGCCGCCGACCTGCTGCTTGAGGCCGGCATCATCCGCAGCATGCCCGACCTGACGAAGCTGGCCGACACGCGCTTCATCAAGTGAAGCCGCTCACGGCGGTGGCGGCGGGCACGCGCGTCGTGCTCGGCATCAGCTTCTTCGTGCTCTTCGTGGCGGTGTGGTCGCTGGCCACCATCGGCGGCTTCGTCAGCAAAACCTTTCTTGCCGACCCCTGGATGATGCTCACCAGCGGCTACACGCTCTTGACGAAGATGGGCTTTGCGGGCGACATCGGCATGACGGTGTGGCGTGTGCTGGGCGGCTTCTTGATCGCCACCGCGCTGGCGCTGCCGCTGGGCGTGCTGATGGGCGCCTACAAGCCCATCGAAGCCTTCTTCGAGCCGTTTGTGAGCTTCGCGCGCTACCTGCCGGCCAGCGCCTTCATCCCGCTGCTGATTCTGTGGGCGGGCATCGGCGAAGCGCAAAAGCTCGCCGTGATCTTCATCGGCAGCTTCTTCCAGCTGGTGCTGATGATCGCGGTGACGGTGGGCAATACGCGGCGTGATCTGGTCGAGGCGGCCTACACCTTGGGCGTTAGCGACGGCAACCTGATTCGCCGCGTGCTGATCCCCGGCGCCGCGCCAGAGATCTTCGAGACCCTGCGCATGGTGCTGGGCTGGGCTTGGACCTACGTCATCGTGGCCGAGCTCATCGGCGCCTCCAGCGGCATCGGCCACATGATCACCGACAGCCAGGCCTTGCTGG
>JANOPR010000646.1:0-19403 GCA_031421955.1 Burkholderiales bacterium | reverse complement strand
GTTTTTCAGCCATGCTGCTCGACACGCTCGACGAAATGGAATCCGCGCGGGAGCTGTATGCCAGCCTGGGTTTCGAGGAAGTGCCACCGTACTACTTCAACCCGATCGCCGGCGCACACTACCTCAAGGCCGATCTCGATTGAAAGCAAAAAGGGTGGCCGCAGCCACCCTCTTGATCCAGACCTGAGCTGAACTCAGGCCGCGTTTTGCCACATGGCAGTATCGAACGCGCTGCTCATCAGCGGCATGTTGACGCCGAAACTGGCGTTTGCCGCGGCGGCCTTGGCCGCAGCGTTCTTCGCTTTGTTGCCTGGAACGCTGGTGTTGCTCGTGGGGGCCATTTCCGTAGCCCGCTCCCATGACCCGATATCTTGGGAGCGGGCTACTGAAAAGAATAGAAGCACCTGAAGGGTATTTTTCGTTCACCCCAGAAGTCGGCGGCGTCACGGAACGCATCGAGCAACTGCTCGCGCGTCTCGCGGTCGAAGCGCGGGTTGTCGGGCAGTTGTTCTAGCACGACCACGAAGCCCGGCTGCGCGCCGGACTTCTGCACCATGTCGGTCATGCAGTCGTACAGGGCATCGAGGTTCTTGCCGAAGTGCGACGGGAAGGCAAAGGCCTCCGCGATGCCTTCGAGCACCTCTTGCTTGGACTGCGCATTGGCCATATTGGCGTAGAGGAAATGCTGGCCGGCGTCGCGCGCGGCCTGCATCAGGTCCTCGACGCGATAGGCGCGGATCGACTGAACGATGTTTGGACGGACTGTCTGCAAGAGCATGGTCGCGTACCTCCTGAGGTCAAAAAGTGAAACAAATCCTGGTGCGGTGCCGGCTCATTGCGCGATGCGCCTGAAACTCGCGTAATGGTCGGCGGTGTAGTAGCAGGCCTCGGGTGCGGTCGCCTGGCGGCCGCCGCAAACGATGCGGCGTGCGCCACGCGTCCGCGAACCGGGCGTATTGACTGTGTATTCGCGGTAAAAACCGCGGTCCTCCTGAGGCAGCAATTGCTCGCGGTTGCCAAAAATCGTCCCGTCCTTGGCATGGGCGAACGGGCCGCCGCGACGGATCAGCTGCTCGGTCTGGCGGGCTTCCGCGGGCAGGCTGGCCAGGGGCACGTCGCCCAGCTCATGACCCGTGCGATGTGCATGCACCAGGCCGCCCAAGCCAACGGCCAGAACCAGAGCAAGCCCTAACTTAAAGAGCTTCCGCGGGGGCAATGTGCGGCTTGCCGAGCCTGTGATTGCGCCTGCGAGCAGCACGGGTTAACCCTGAAAATTCAAACGCGCATGGTAGCGGATCGGCAAAAAAAGCTCAAGCCATTGCCCACAATTGGGGCCGACTCCCTAACGTGATTGCGAGTGCACACTCATGAATGTCGCAAGTGATGGACAGCATTCGCTATCGTCTTGCCGATCAATTGGCAGAGTCACTGACCGACGCTGCGCTGCACCAATCAGCGCGACGCATTGGCGTCGGCGACGGTCAAAGCGGTCATGTTGACGAGGCGCCGCACCGTGGCCGATGCGGTCAGCACATGCACAGGCTTGCTTGCGCCCAGCAGCACCGGGCCGACGGCAATTCCACCGCCCGCGGCAGTCTTCAACAGGTTGTAGGCGATGTTGGCGGCATCGATGTTGGGCAGTACGAGCAGGTTGGCGTCGCCCTGCAATGTGCTGCGGGGCATGACCACGGCGCGGGCCGCACCGTCGAGCGCCACGTCGCCATGCATTTCGCCATCGACCTCGAGCCAGGGCGCCTGCTCGCGCAGCAGCGCCAAGGTGCGACGCATCTTTTGCGCGCTGGGCAGGTCACTGCTGCCGAAATTGGAGTGCGACAAGAGTGCGGCCTTGGGCTGGATGCCAAAGCGCAGCATTTCTTCGGCGGCCATCACCGTGATCTCGCACAGCTCCTCGGCAGACGGGTCGGCATTGACGTGGGTGTCGACGATGAAAACCTGCCGACCCGGCATCATGAGTGCATTCATGCAGGCGTAGACCTGCACGTCTTGTGGCGTGCTCGGGCTGCCACCCTGGCGCTTGCCGATGACCTGGTCGATGTAGTGCAGGTGCGCGTGCGTCGAACCCCAGGTGCCGCAGAGCATGCCGTCCACCTGGCCCTTGTGCAGCAGCATGGCGCCGATCAGGGTCAGGCGCCGGCGCATCTCGATCTTGGCCATCTGTGCCGTGACGCCCATGCGCTCGGTCATGGCGTGGTAGGTCTGCCAGAAGTCGCGGTAGCGGTCGTCGCGTTCGACGTTGACGATGTCATAGTCGACGCCCTCGCGCAGGCGCAGGCCGAAACGTTCGATCCGCTGCGCGATCACGGCCGGCCGGCCGATCAGCGTCGGCCGCGCCAAGCCCTCGTCGACCACGATCTGGACGGCTCGCAGCACACGCTCCTCTTCGCCTTCGGCGTAGGCCACGCGCTTGGCCTTGGCATGCTTGGCCAGGGCGAATATCGGCCGCATCATGGTGCCCGATGCGTAGACGAAGCTTTGCAGTCGATCGACGTAGGCCGCGATGTCCCCGATCGGGCGCAGCGCGACGCCCGACTCGGCTGCAGCCTGGGCCACGGCGGGCGCGATCTTGATCATCAGCCGCGGGTCAAAGGGCTTGGGGATCAGGTACTCGGCGCCAAAGGAGAGGTTCACGCCGGCGTAGGCCGCTGCCACCACCTCGCTTTGTTCGGCCTGGGCCAGCTCGGCGATCGCGCGCACCGCAGCGATCTCCATTTCGTCGGTGATCGTCGTCGCCCCGCAGTCGAGCGCGCCGCGGAAGATGTAGGGGAAGCACAGGACGTTGTTGACCTGGTTCGGAAAATCGGTGCGGCCGGTGGCCATGATGGCGTCGTCGCGCACGGCCTTGACCTCGTCGGGCGCGATCTCTGGCGTTGGGTTGGCCAGGGCGAAGATGACAGGCCTGGCCGCCATCGCCTTGACCATGTCGGGCTTGAGCACACCCGCGGCCGACAGGCCCAGGAAGACATCGGCGCCGACGATCGCTTCGGCCAGCGTGCGATGTTTTGTATCTTGTGCGAACTCGGCTTTGTCGGGGTCCATCAGTTCGGTGCGCCCCTTCCAGACCACGCCGGCCAGGTCGGTGGCGATGATGTTCTGGCGTGGCACGCCGAGCTTGAGCAACAGATTCAGGCAGGCGATCGCCGCGGCGCCCGCGCCCGAGGTCACGAGCTTGACCTTCGTGATGTCCTTGCCGGCCACCTTCAGCCCGTTGAGCAGCGCCGCGCCCACGACGATGGCAGTGCCATGCTGGTCGTCGTGGAAGACCGGAATCTTCATGCGCTCGCGCAGCTTGCGCTCGACGTAGAAGCAATCCGGCGCCTTGATGTCTTCGAGGTTGATGCCGCCAAAGGTGGGCTCGAGCGCGGCGATCAGGTCGACGAGCTTGTCCAGGTTGTTCTCGGCGACTTCGAGGTCGAAGACGTCGATGCCGGCGAACTTCTTGAACAGGACCGCCTTGCCTTCCATCACCGGCTTGGCCGCCAGCGGGCCGATGTTGCCCAGGCCCAGCACGGCGGTGCCGTTGGTCACGACGGCCACCAGATTGCCGCGCGCAGTGAAGCGGTGTGCATTGCGCGCGTCAGCCGCGATTTCCTCGCAGGCCGCCGCCACGCCGGGCGAGTAGGCCAACGACAGGTCGTGCTGGTTGATCAGTTGCTTGGTGGCTGCGATCGCGATCTTTCCCGGCGTCGGGAACTCGTGATACTCGAGTGCAGCTTGACGCAGTTCCGCTCGTTTGGCTTCTAGGTTCGACATGGTGGGGGGCTTGCGAAGGGCTGAGGGAGGCAGACAGGCGGTGATGATGCCGCATGGCCGTCACCTGCACCATAGCTGGCACCATCGCTGGCGCACTGGACTAGACCCATGCGCGAAAGTGCGTACCGGCGGGGCGTCACGGTGCGCAATACTCATGCGCAGCATGAACCCCGCCGCCCCTGCTGCTGAACCGACGCCGGTCCTGCGATCCAGTCACCGCGGACGCCGCGCGTTGCTGTGGAGCTTGCTTGTCGTGCTGTTGGCCGTCGCCCAGACGCTCCTGGTGCTGTTGGCCCTGAACTACGAGGCGACACGCTCGCAGGATCGCACCGATGCCGTGGCGGCTGCGGCGTCGGCGCACCTGCGCCAGGGCCTGACGCGCAACCTGCAAAGTTTTCAGGCCCTTGTGTGGAACGATCCTGCACCCGCGCAGTGGCACAGCGACGCCAGTGCCATGCTGCGCACGCGACGCGAACTGCTGCGCATCGAACGTCGCGATGCCTCGTTTCGCATCCAGGACGTTGTCCGCACGCCCTACCAGGCGAATCTGTTCGCGGCGATCCCACGCGAGGCACAGAGCCAGGCCGCCGAGTTTGCGTGCAGCGCGGCGCGGCGCGCCGGCGCGCCCACGCACTCGCGCAGTTACTTCGTGCCCCAGCCGGGGGGGTTGGGCATCGAGGTCATCGATCTTTGCGTGCCGCTGTCCTCGAATGGCTCGGTGGCCGGCAGCATGGTGGCAACGTTCTCACTGCCTGCTCTACTCGAGGATGCGCTGGCTGCCGACCCTTCGAATACACATGAGCTGAGTTTTGTCGAGAGCGATGGCGCCCGGCTGGCGCGCGCCGGTACGGTGCGCGGAGCCGGAATCTACCGTGCCGAGCGCGCCGTCGACGTGGACGGTGCGGCGCTGATGGTGCGTGCCGACAGTGCCGAGGGCCGTCCGCATCTGATCCCCAACCTCAGCCTGGCCTTGGTGGTCGGTCTCTCGATCGCGCTCTTTGCATTGGTGATGCTGCTGGCGCGCGATGTGCGCCGCCGTGCGGCGGCCGAGGAACGCCTGGGAGAAGCACTGGCGTTTCGCAAGGCGATGGAGGATTCGCTGTTGACCGGATTGCGCGCGCGCGACCTGGGCGGACGCATCACGTACGTGAATCCGGCCTTTTGTCGCATGGTCGGGTTTGACGCCGAAGAACTTCAGCGTGCCAGCACGCCGCCCTACTGGCCGCCCGAGCGCGTGGCCGAATACACCGAGCGCCAACAGCAGCGCATGGCACCGGGGGCGCGCATCGGCGACGCGCGTGTCGGCTATGAGACGGTGTTCATCCGCAGAACGGGTGAGCGCTTTCCGGTCATGATCTACGACGCGCCGCTGGTCGACAGCGCCGGCCGGCACAGCGGCTGGATGACCGCGGTGCTCGACCTGACCGACCAGCGGCGGGTCGAAGACCTGTCGCGCCAGCAGCAGGAGCGCTTGCAGGCTACGGCGCGGCTGGCCACGGTTGGCGAGATGGCCTCGCTGCTCAGTCACGAGTTGAACCAGCCGCTGACGGCAATCGCCAGCTACGCCAGCGGCTCGCTGAACCTGCTTGACGATGCCGGCGTCGATCACGTCGCCTCAGGCAGCCAGGACGGCGCAATGCACGCGATGATGCGGCAAACCCTGCTGCGCATCGCCGAGCAGGCCGAGCGCGCCGGGCGCACGATCAAGAGCGTGCATGACTTCGTGCGCCGTCGCGAGCAGGCCCGCGAGGCGATGTCGGCGGCGCTCCTGGTCGACGCCGTGCTGCCGTTGGTGCGCTTGCAGGCGC
This sequence comes from Burkholderiales bacterium, assembly GCA_031421955.1. Lineage (GTDB taxonomy): Bacteria > Pseudomonadota > Gammaproteobacteria > Burkholderiales > Burkholderiaceae_C > CADEEN01. Next base: position 13,824 of record JANOPR010000646.1, on the reverse strand, counting down.
GCAAGAGCGGCGCGCGCATCGAGGTCGACATGCCCGCGCAGGCGCCGCGCGTGTGGGCCGACCGCACGATGGTCGAACAGGTGTTGCTCAACTTGACGCGCAACGCCATCCAGGCCATGGAGAGCGACGCCACGCCGCTGGCTGCGCGCAGACTGCAGATCGGCGTGCGCCTGGCGGACAGCAGTGGCAAGGGCGGCTGGGTTGAGTTCCAGATCGGCGACGTCGGCCCCGGGATCGCACCCGAAGTCGCCAAGCGGCTGTTCACGCCCTTTTTCACCACGCGCAGCGAGGGCATGGGCCTGGGACTGTCGTTGTGTCGCACCGTGATCGAACAGCATGGCGGCGTGCTCGACTACGCCACCAGCCCGGCCGGCACCACGTTCCGCTTTACGCTGCGTGCGGCGGCGTGATAGACAGCAGGCATGCGATCCGCACTGACTGCCCCGCTTGGCCTGCCGATGGTCTACCTCGTTGATGACGAGGAGGTGCTGCGTGATGCGCTGGCCTGGCTGCTGCGCTCGCGGCGCCTGCTGTCCGAGGCGTTTGCCAGCGCCGAGGCCTTCGAAGCCATGGTCGAGGCCCGTCTGACGCAGCATGGCGGGACCTGGCCCTCGTCGCCCTCAGCGGTGCTGCTCGATGTCCGTATGCCCGGCATGAGCGGCCTGGCGCTGTTCGACCGGCTGCATGCACGTGGCCTCCTGGCGGCGATGCCGGTGATCTTTCTCACCGGCCACGGGGACGTGCCCACCGCCGTCTCGGCGGTCAAGCGGGGGGCCTTTGATTTCGTCGAGAAGCCCTTCTCCGACAACGCGCTGGTCGATCGCATCGAGCAGGCGTTGCTCGCCAGCCGCGTGTTCCTGGAGTTGCAGCGGGCGCAGGGCGACGTGGCGCGCGCGGTGGCCGAACTGACCGACCGTGAGCGCGAAGTGATGCTGCTCGTGATCGATGGCATGCCCAACAAGCTGATCGCCGACAGCCTGGACATCAGCGTGCGCACCGTGGAAGTTCACCGCGCGCGCGTGTTCGACAAGATGAAGGTCAGGTCCGCCGTCGAGCTGGCCAACCTGTTGCGCGGCGCGGCTCACCCGGGATCGGGCGCAGGGTAGGTGACGGCGACGATCTCGATGCGTTCGGGGCCGCGCGGCGTGGCCAAGGTGACCTCGTCTCCTTCGCGCGCCTTCAGCAACGCCCGCGCCACCGGGGAAATCCAGCTCACCTCGCCGGCCAGGTGGTCGACCTCGTCGATGCCCTTGATCGTGATCGTCCGCTCGTCGCCCTGCTCATTGACGAAGCGCACCGTGGCGCCGAAGAAGACCTGGTCGTTGCCGTGATTCCGCGATGGGTCGGCGACTTCGGCGATGTCCAGGCGCCGGGTCAGGAAGCGGATTCGGCGGTCGATCTCACGCAAGCGCTTCTTGCCGTACAGGTAGTCGCCGTTCTCGGAGCGGTCGCCGTTCTTGGCGGCCCACGACACGACCTCGACCACCTTGGGCCGTTCGACATCCAGCAAGGTCAGCAACTCGGCGCGCAACCGGGCGTAGCCGGCGGGCGTGAGGTAGTTCTTCGCTCCGGCAGGCATGGGCGGCACGGACGCCGTGTCACCGTCGTCCTCGTCGTCGTCGTCACGTTCCTTGGTGAAGGCCTTGTTCACGGTCATCGATCCCAAAGGACAACGGGCCACGCGATTGCTCGTGTGACCCGTTTATTGGAATGGTGCGGCTGGCAGGATTCGAACCCACGACCCCTTGGTTCGTAGCCAAGTACTCTATCCAACTGAGCTACAGCCGCGAAGCCGTGAAGTATATCAGCGGCTCGTGGGCATCCATGAGCCGCCGGGCCGCTACGCGATCGCGGCGGCGGCTTCGTAGCAGCGTGCAGCGCGGGGCTCGTCGCCCTCGGCGCGGGCGAGTGCCGCCAGTCGGCACCATGCGGCACGGCGTGCGCTGCCTTCGAGCATTGGCGACGCTGCGGCCCGCTCCAGCGGCGCGCGGGCCTTGCCCCAAAGCTGACGCTCTGCGTAGGCGCTGCCCACGGCCGCCTGCACGGCGGCGTCGCCCGGCAGAGCGCGCTCGGCGGCTTCCAGGCGCGGCAACCAGTCGGCTGACAGGCCGGGCAGGGTTTCGATCAGCGCCAGCGAGACGGCGTCGCGCTGGTCACGGTCGAGCTTGGACAAGTCCTGCCATCGGGGCAGCAGCCACTGACGCCCACGGTCCGGGATGTCCAGGCGCGCCGCGCATTGCGCGGCACGGGCCGCCACGTGGGGATCGGCGCGGTCGACGTTGTCGAGCGCGTTCCACGCGCGCTCTAGCTGCGCCGCATCGCGTGCCGCGGCCAGTGATTCGGCAGCCAGTGAGCGCAGCAGGCTCTGCGCGGCCGCGCTCGAGAACGCCTGATGCTTGGCCAACAGACGCGCGGTGCGCAGCGCATCGTCGGTCTGGCCGGCCAGCCGTTGCGCCTGCAACTTCAAACGTAGCGCGTGGGTGCGCCGTGCGACACCGGCGGGCAGCTCTGCCAACAGGGCGAGCGCGCGCGTGGCGTCGCGGTCGTCGAGCGCCCACTCCGTGGCCAGCAGCGCGACGCCGGCCTCGTCGCCCCGCAGGATTGGAACGGATCGGCGACGCAGGCGTTGCAACAAGGCCAGTTGCCGGTCGCGCTGGGGTCGGTCCTGCAGCCGGTGCAGACTGGCGCCCCACAGCAAGTGCGCCAGCGTTCGGGTCTGCACGTCGCCGACGAGTTCGGGCGTGGTGTCGTGGATCGCGACGGCACGCTCCGCGGCCCTGCGAGCACGGCTGTAGCGGGCCCCGAAATACTCGGACAACGCCTCGCGCAAAGCGGCCTGTGCGGCGCGCTCGCGGCGCCGCACGCGCCACTCGCGGGCACGCGCAGGCAACGTCGTCAGCGATTGCAGCGCGCGCAGAGAGAACAGCCGCACCAGACAGGTCAGCACCAGGGCGATGACAAACAGGTTCAGCGAGACGTCCAGGCGCCAGCCGCTCCAGTACAGGCTGACCAGGCCGTCGTTGCTGCCCAGCGTCGTCGCGGCGACGATCGCAGCCACGAACAGCAGCACGAGCCAGATCACGGCGCGCATGACAAACCTTCAGCGACCGGCCGCTGCGGTGGCCAGGGCGGCCAGCGTCTCATCGGGTCGTGCCACGCCGGTCTGGCGGGCCTGCGTGGACACCTGGCGCAACAGGTCGTTGACCGCGACCACCCGCTTGGAGCTGCGATCGAAGTAGCGGTTCAGCGCAGCCTGCACGTCACGGATGTCGGACTGTGCAATCTCGAACTGCCGCGACAGCAGCGCCAGCCGCGCGTTGAGCAGGCGCAGCTTGAGGGTCTCGCGCAGGAAGAATTGCTGCTCGGGCGCGACCAGCATCGCCTCCGGATTGTCGATCCGCGTCACCCGGACCAGGGCACGAATCTCGTCGCCGACCTGCCCCCTGGCCTGTTGCCACCACTGTGCGGCGCGGCTGCGCCAATCCGTGTCCGCGGCGGAGGCGGCGGCAGTGGGCGCGCTGGCCGCGCGCGGCGCAACGGCAACCTTGCTGCGGGATTCGGCGACGGCCAGCAGCGGCAACTCGTCGACCAGGCGCACCGCCTCGTCGAGCCGAACGCTGAGGCTCGCGATGTCGGCCGTACCCAGCGCCTTGACGCGGTCGAGGTCGCGGTTGACTGCGCGCCGCACGCGCTCCAACCGTGGCTGGTTGTAGCGGGCCAGACGTTCGTCAGCCTGCTTGAGCGCGGCCACCAGCGGTTCGGCACTCCCGGTGAGTGCGCTTTGTTGCAGGGCCACGCGCAAGGCGGCCTCGACGTCGGCGACGACGTTTTCGTCACGCGAGCGCGACACCGACTGCAGCAGGTCCTCGATCTGCGAGCGCTGCATTGCGTTCTCGGCGATGCGCGCTTCGAGCAGCGCGGCCCGGGCTGCGGCATCGCGGGCCACTTCCTGGGCCGCTCGCGCCACGACGCGCGCTTCAGCGGCCTGTGACTGGCTGTCGGCCTGGCGCCCGACCAACTCGCGCTCGAGCGTCATCACGCGACGTTGCGTGTGCCAGGCCAGCGCCAATGCGGCCGTCGTGAGCAGCAGCGCCACAGCCACCAAACCCGTCAGCCAGCGGGCGCTGGCCTGGCGGGGCAAGTTCGGGGCGGCGACGTTGATCTGAGGGTTCGCGGCGTCGCTGGTGGCGGGGGTGTTCAAGGTGACGACGATTGTAGGCAGGCGTCGATCTGCGCCAGGCTGGCGCGCACCGCGTCCAGCGTCGGCGGGGCCTCGAAGACACGCCCGAAACCGAGTTGGCGCGCTCGCTCGGCGATGCGGGGGTGCGAGGCCAGGGCCTGCGACGCGCCCCAGTCGGCGCCGGCGGCAAGTTGCCGCAGGTGGCCGACCGCCTCGGCGCTCGACAGCCACCAAAGGTGCGACCCCGGCTCGGCGATGGCGCGCTCCAGACGCGCCCGCTCGATTGCGTTGGGCTGCGCCGGGCCGCGGTGGTAGGCCTGTGTGAAGTGCACCGCGGCGCCCGCGGCGCGCAGGTCGATGGCGAACTCGTCGCGGCCACCGTCGCCGCGCAGCACCAGGACCTCACGGCCGGTCCAGGACTCGCCCCGCAACAGCTCCCACAGGGCGGCGGAGTCAAACCTCGGCGCGTCCGCTGGCGGCGCCACGCACAGCGCAGCGGGCACGCCGGCCATCTGCAATGCCTGCACGGTGCCGGGCCCGGTCGCGGCCGCGCGCGTGCCGGGCGGCCACCCCTGCGCAGACAACGCGGCCGGGCGCGCGGCAAAGAAGTGACTGACCGCGTTCGGGCTCACGAACATCGCCAGCGCGTAACGCGGCAGGTCGTGCCAGGCCGTGTGCAGCGCGCTCAGGTCAACGACGGCGCTGATCTCGAGCAGGGGCAGCGCCTGTGCATCGATGCCGTCGGCGCGCAGCCGTTCGACCCAGGCATCGGCCTGGGGTTGCGGTCGCGTGACGAGCAGGCACAGAGGCATGGCTCGCCAGTCAGCCGTGGAGGTAGCTGCGCGCGCCGGCCGCGTACAACGCGGCCACCGCCTGCGCTCCCAGCGCCTCGGCAGCGGCAGCATCGGCGACGGCGCCGCGGGCGCGGGTGGCCAACAGCGGCCGTGCCGGCTGGTTGGCGTCGCCCAGTGCGGCGGCGAGGTTCAGCGTGGCGCCGTCCCAGCTGGCGTGTGCGGCCAGCGGCATCGAGCAGCTGCCACCCAGGCCGCGCGAGACGGCACGCTCGGCGTGCACGGCCAACCAGGTCGGCGTGTCGATGAGCCCGGCCAGCGCGGCGCGCAACTCGGCATCGTCGGCGCGGACTTCGATGCCCAGCGCGCCCTGGCCAGCGGCGGGCAGCATCACGGTGGGCTCAAAGCGCATGCGAATGCGCTCGGACAGGCCCAGTCGCATCAAGCCGGCGGCGGCCAGCACGATGGCGTCATGCTCGCCCGCGTCGAGCTTGCGCAGCCGGGTGTCGAGATTGCCGCGCAGCGGCTCGATGCGCAGATCGGGACGCTGCGACGCCAGCTGCGACGCGCGCCGCAGGCTCGAGGTGCCGACGCACGCGCCCTGGGGCAGGTCGGCCAGGCTTGCATAGCGCGGCGAGACCCACGCGTCGCGCGGGTCCTCACGTTCGAGCACCGCCGCCAACGCAAAGCCGGCGGGCAACTCCATGGGCATGTCCTTGAGCGAATGCACCGCGAGGTCGGCGCGGCGCTCCTCGAGCGCCGTCTCCAGCTCCTTGACGAACAGGCCCTTGCCGCCGACCTTGGACAGCGTACGGTCCAGGATCTGATCGCCGCGCGTGGTCATGCCGAGCAAGCGCACTTCGACGCCAAAGCGTGCGACGAGCAGGTCGCGCACATGCTCGGCCTGCCACAGGGCCAGGCGGCTTTCGCGCGTGGCGATGGTCAAGACGCGGTGGGTGAGCGAGGTCATGCAAGGATTATCACCAGCCCCGCAGGCGCCGCGGCGCCGCGGCTGCCGCTGACATCGGGTTGAAGTTGATAACATCCGATTTCGTAAATGGATTACACGTCGAATTGCCCGCAGGAGCTCGTCATGGCCCGACCGAAACGCGAAGCCCGCAGCAGCGCCGCCGACGCCAATGAGGACGCCGCCGCCAAGAACCGTCCGCTGGTCGATGACATCCGCCTGCTGGGGCGCATCCTCGGCGACGTGATCCGCGAGCAGGAGGGCACCGAGGCCTTTGAGCTGATCGAGCGCGTGCGCCAGCTCTCGGTGGGCTACCGGCTGAAAAAGGACGCGTCGGCCGGCCGCGTGCTGGACCGCCTGCTGAAGAACCTGTCGGGCGACCAGACCGTGAGCGTGATCCGCGCCTTCAGCTACTTCAGCCACCTGGCCAACATCGCCGAAGACCGCCACCATGTGCGCCGGCGCGAACACCACGAAAGCCAGGGCCACCTGCAGGAGGGCTCGTTGGCCATGGCCTTCGAGCGCCTGGCCGACGCCGACATCCGCGCCGACGAGATCGCGCAGATGCTGGCACAGGCCTATGTCTCGCCGGTGCTCACCGCGCACCCGACCGAGGTGCAGCGCAAGAGCATCCTCGACGCCGAGCGCGCGGTGGCCGAGCTGGTGGGGCAGCGCGATGACCTGCACACCGAACGCGAGCGACGCGACAACGAGGCCCTGCTGAGCGCGCGCGTCACGCAGCTGTGGCAGACCCGCATGCTGCGCACCGCAAAGCTGTCGGTGGCCGACGAGATCGAGAACGCGCTGTCGTACTACCAGTCCACGTTCCTGCGCCAGCTGCCGCGCCTGTACCGCGACCTCGAGCAGGCCTTGCCTGGGCACGAGGTCGCGCCGTTCCTGCGCATGGGTCAGTGGATCGGCGGCGACCGTGACGGCAACCCCAACGTCGGCGCGCCGACCCTGAAGCTCGCGCTCGCGCGTCAGTCGGAGGTGGCGCTGCGCTTCTATCTCACCGAGGTCCACGAACTCGGCGCCCAGCTCTCGATCTCGCAGACCCTGGCACCGGTGACGCCCGCGATGCGCGAACTGGCCAGGCGCTCGCCTGACCGCAATCCGCACCGCGAGGACGAGCCGTACCGCCGCGCCTTGATCGGCGTCTACGCGCGCCTGGCCGCGACGCTGCACGCACTGACGGGCACCGAGGCGCTGCGCCATGCCGTCGCGCCGCAGGATCCCTACGCGGCCAGCGAAGACTTCCTTGCCGACCTGCGAACCATCGAGGCCTCACTGCGCCACCATCACGCGCAGGCATTGATCGCACCGCGCCTGGCGCCCTTGATGCGGGCGGTGCAGGTCTTCGGCTGGCATCTTGCGACGGTCGACCTGCGCCAGAGTTCCGACCAGCATGCCGCCGTGGTCACGGAACTGCTGCGCGTGGCACGCATCGAGTCGGACTACATGGCGCTCGACGAGGCCGCGCGCCGCGCGCTGTTGATGGGGCTGCTCGACGAGGCGCGGCCGCTGCGCGTGGTCGGCCATGTGTACAGCCAGCGCACGCAGAGCGAGTTGGCGGTGTTCGACGCGGCACGCGAGGCGCTGGTGCGCTACGGCCGCCACGCGCTGCGGCACTACATCATCTCGCACACAGAGGACGTGAGCGACTTGCTCGAAGTGCTGCTGCTGCAGAAGGAATGCGGCCTGCTGACTGGCACGCTGGACGCCAATGCGCACGCCGCGCTGATCGTCTCGCCGCTGTTCGAGACCATCGCCGACCTGCGCCACGCTGCAGCCGTCATGCGCGACTTCTACGCGCTGCCGGGCGTGCTCGAGATGGTGGTGCGCAGCAAGGTCGGCGCTCACGCCGAGCAGGACATCATGCTGGGCTACAGCGACAGCAACAAGGACGGCGGCTTCTTTGCCAGCAATTGGGAGCTGTACCGGGCCGAGACCGCGCTGGTGACCCTGTTTGAGCCGTTGCGGCGCGAGCATGGGGTCCTGCTGCGCCTGTTCCACGGCCGCGGCGGCACGGTCGGCCGCGGCGGCGGCCCGAGTTACCAGGCCATCCTGGCCCAACCCCCGGGCACGGTGAACGGGCAGATTCGGCTGACCGAACAAGGTGAAGTCATCGCCTCGAAGTACGCGCATCCTGAAATCGGCCGCCGCAATCTCGAGACCCTCGTCGCGGCCACGCTCGAAGCCACGCTGCTGCACCCGACCAAGAGCGCGCCCAAGGCGTTCCTGGAGGCTGCAGCCGCGATCAGCGCGCTGAGCTTTGAGGCCTACCGCAAGCTGGTCTACGACACGCCGGGATTCAACGAGTACTTCTTCGCTGCGACGCCGATCCGCGAGATCGCCGAACTCAATATCGGCTCGCGCCCGGCGGTGCGGCCCAACGGCGGCCAGCCCCGACGCGACATCGAAGACCTGCGCGCCATTCCGTGGAGCTTCAGCTGGGGACAATGCCGTGTGGCCCTGCCGGGCTGGGCCGGCTTTGGCGGCGCCATCGAGGCCTGGCTCGGCGGCTCGAGTGCCAGCCAGCGCAAGACGCGCCTGGCCCTGCTGCAGAAGATGCACCGCCAGTGGCCGTTCTTTCGCACGCTGCTGTCCAACCTGGACATGGTGCTGGCCAAGAGCGACTTGCGCATTGCCGCGCGCTATGTCGAGCTGGTCGAAGACAAGCGGCTGGCCAAGCGCATCTTCGGTGCAATCCAGGCCGAGTGGGCCCGCTGCGACGCGATGCTGTCGTTGATCACGGGCGAGTCGCGGCGCCTGGCCTCCAATGCCGCGCTGGCGCGCTCGATCGAACACCGGTTCCCCTACCTCGACCCGCTGAACCACCTGCAGGTCGAGTTGATGCGCCGCTACCGGCAGCGCAAGGCCGGCGATCCTGCGCTGGAGCGTGTGCAGCGCGGCATCCATCTGTCGATCAATGGCATTGCAGCGGGCTTGCGCAACACGGGCTGAACGGCCGCGGCGCAGCCAGGTCAATGGCCGCTGGCTGCCAGCGCCTCGCGCACTGCGGTGAGCTGCCGTCGCGACACCGCCAGCCACTCCTCCACCGGCGCGACCTGGACGGCCCAGCCAATTTCGTTGCTGGCGCCGTCGTCTTCATGATCGGCCATGCGCCGGCGCTCGAGCAGGCGCACCGCATCGCGCGCGACCAATGCATTGCGGTGCACGCGCAGGAAGCGCTCGCCCAGGCGCTGTTCCAGGTCGGAAAGCGAATCGTCAAGGATCCAGGTGTGGCTGGCCGTGCGCAAGGTGACGTACTTCAGCTCGGCCTTCAGGTACAGCACGTCGGCCAGCGGGACGCGCGCCACGCGACCGCGTTCGCTGACCACCAGCACCGGCTCGTGCAGCGCCACGCCACCGGCGTCGCGTGCCGGCGCGCGGCGTGCGGCGCGTTCCAGCGCCGCGGCCAGGCGCTCGCGCTTGACCGGCTTGGTCAGGTAGTCGGCGGCGTCGAGATCGAATGCCGCCAGCGCGTGCTCGCTGTGCGCGGTGACGAACACCAGCGCAGGTGGCTGCGCCATGCGCTGCAGTTCAGCGGCCAGCGCGGTGCCCGGCGCGCCGGGCATCTGGATGTCGAGCAGCACCACGTCGGCAACATTGGCCGCCAGCCACCGACGGGCCTCTTCGGCGTGGCCGCATTGGCCAACGACCGTGCAGCGCGGCTCTGCACACTCGCCCACCAGCATGGCCAGGCGCGCGCGCGCCAGCGCTTCGTCGTCGACGATCAGCACGCGCAGTCCCGGGTCCGGCGGGCTCATGACTTGCCGGTCAAGGGCACGACGATGCGGACCCGGAACAGGCCATCACGCTCGCGCACTTCGAACTGCGCGTCCAGGTCGTACAGCAGGTGCAGGCGCTCGCGCACATTGGCCAGCGCCAGACCGTGGCCCGGGCGCGAGGCGGTCGTGCCCACCGTGTTGTCGATCGTGATTTCGACGCGACCCAGGCGGCTGCGCGTGCGCACCCGCACCAGGCCGCCCGCGTCGGCCGGCTCCACGCCGTGGCGCACGGCGTTCTCGAGCAGGGGCTGCAACACCAGCGGGGGCAGGCGGGCGCCGACCACGGCCGGGTCGAGTTGCCACTCGAGTTGCAGGCGTTCGCCGAAACGCAATTGCTCGATGGCCAGGTAGCGTCGCGCCAGTTCGAGCTCACTGCCCAGGCTCACCGACCCGCTGCTGTCGCTGCTGGCCAGTGCCACGCGGAACAGCTCGGCCAGGTCTTCGAGCACGCCTTCGGCGCGGACCGGGTCGATGCGCACCAGCGAGACCGCGGTATTGAGGGTGTTGAACAGGAAATGCGGGCGGATGCGCGACTGCAGTTCGGCCAGCCGCGCGCGTGCGTCGGCGGGCCGGCGCTGGGCCTCGCGCCATTGCAGCCACAGGGCCATCACGAGCGCCAGCGCGGCGCCGATCAGCGGCAGCGCGACCAGGCGCAACGGACGCGGCTCGTGGAGCTCGAGCCAGAACCACGGCACGCACGACAGCGGCGCCAGCAAGGCGCCGAGTGCGACCAGGGCGCCGCCGCGCGGCATTGGCGCCAGGCGTACCAGCTGCTCACGCAGGGCGCACACGATCGCCAGCCAGGCCACGGTGCCGAGCAGGGCCGACGTCACCGCCGGGCCCAGCGCGGCCAGCGCCTGTTCGGCGTTGTGGGCCCCGACCAGCACGGCGAGCAGAACCGCGCCATTGACGGCCAGCAAGGTGCGCAGGGCCAGTGCGCCGCGGCAGACGTCGAACGCCGCGCCGCTGATCGTGGCGTCGGCGCCGGCCAGCGTCGATGCGGGCCACAGCGTCGCGCCGTCGCTGGTGCTCAGTGCGGCAGGGGCGGTATCGGGCAGGCTCGGCATGCGGGAGGAGGCGCGTCGATAGAATCGATTGCACCGCGGCGGGCGGCTGCCGTCATTGTGTCCCAGCCTGTTTCACTTCGGACACCGCCTGCGCGGTGAGGACCTCATGTCTTCGAACCCACTCGACAACAAGTCACAAGCCTGGTCTGCTCTGTTCTCCGAGCCGATGAGCGAACTCGTGCAGCGCTACACCGCCAGCGTCGGCTTCGACCAGCGCCTGGCTGTGGCCGACATGGCCGGCAGCCTGGCGCATGCCGAGATGCTCGAAGCAACGGGCGTGATCTCGGCCGACGACCACGCCGCCATCCAGCGTGGCATGGCCCAGATCTCGGCCGACATCGCCGCCGGCCGCTTCGAGTGGAAGCTCGAGCTCGAGGACGTGCACCTCAACATCGAGGCGCGCCTGACGCAATTGGTGGGCGATGCCGGCAAGCGTCTGCACACGGGACGCTCGCGCAACGACCAGGTCGCCACCGATGTGCGGCTGTGGCTGCGCGGCGAGATCGATCGCCTGGCGCCGCTGTTGCACGGGATGCAGCGCGCGCTGGTGGCCGCGGCGGCGCCGCACACCGAGTCCATCCTGCCGGGATTCACCCACCTGCAGGTGGCGCAGCCCGTGAGCTTTGCCCACCACCTGCTGGCCTATGTCGAGATGTTTGCGCGCGACGCCGAACGGCTGGCCGACGTGAGGAAACGCGTCAACCGCCTGCCGCTGGGCGCGGCCGCGCTGGCCGGCACCAGCTACCCGCTGGACCGCGAGCGCGTGGCGCGCACGCTGGGCTTTGACGGCGTCTGCGCCAACAGCCTGGATGCGGTGAGCGACCGCGACTTCGCCATCGAGTTCACGGCCTGGGCCGCGATCACGATGATGCATGTCTCGCGCCTCTCGGAGGAGATCGTGCTCTGGATGAGCCAGAACTTCGGCTTCATCGACCTGGCCGACCGCTACTGCACCGGCTCGTCGATCATGCCGCAGAAGCGCAACCCCGACGTGGCCGAACTCGCGCGCGGCAAGACCGGCCGCGTCTATGGCCACCTGATGGGCTTGCTCACCTTGATGAAGGGCCAGCCGCTGACCTACAACAAGGACAACCAGGAAGACAAGGAGCCGCTGTTCGACACCGTCGACACCCTGGCCGCCACGCTGCGCGTCATGGCCGAGATGGTCGCCGGCATCGTCGTCAAGCCCGAGGCGATGGAGCGTGCGGCTCGACGTGGCTACGCCACCGCGACGGACCTGGCCGACTACTTGGTGAAGAAGGGCCTGCCGTTCCGCGACGCGCACGAAGTGGTGGCGCATGCAGTGAAGTTGGGCATCGAGCGTGGCCAGGACTTGGCTGATCTGCCCCTGGCCACGCTGAAAGGCTTCCACGCGGCGATCGACGACGATGTCTATGCCGTGCTGTCGCTGCAGGGCTCGCTGCAAGCGCGCAACGTGCAAGGCGGCACGGCACCCGAGCGTGTGCGTGAGCAGATCGCGGCGCACAAGGCGCGCCTGGGTTGAGGCTGCATGACGGGGTCGCGGCGGCAGCGCTGACCAAGCCCGCGCGCAAGGCATCACGCATGACGACCCGCACGCTCGGCGAATTCGACCTGATCGCGCGCTACTTCAAGCGCCCGCCGCAGCGTGCTGCGCTCGGCGTCGGCGACGACTGTGCGTTGCTCGCGCCCCTGCCCGCTGGCCAGCAACTCGCGGTGTCGAGCGACATGCTGGTCGAGGGCCGGCACTTCCTGTCCACCGTCGCGCCGGACCGCCTCGGCCACAAGGCGCTGGCGGTCAACCTGTCCGACCTCGCGGCCTGCGGCGCCGCGCCTTTGGCGTTCACGTTGGCGCTGGCGCTGCCGCGGGCCGATGAGGCCTTTCTCGAAGGTTTTTCGCGCGGGATGTTTGCGCTGGCCCAGGCGCATGGCATCGAACTCGTCGGCGGCGACACCACGGCCGGCCCGCTCAACATCTGCATCACGGTGTTCGGCGCCGTGCCTGCCGGCCAGGCCCTGCTGCGCTCAGGCGCGCGCGCGGGCGACGAGTTGTGGGTCAGTCACCCGGTGCGCGGCGGGCTGGGCGACGCGCGCCTGGCGCTCGAAGCGTTCCGCGGCGGCGTGGCGCTGGACGCCGAGGCGTTCGAGGCGGCGCGCGTGCGCATGGAGTGCCCCGAGCCCCGGGTGGCTCTGGGCCTGGCACTGCGTGGCTTGGCCAGCAGCGCGATCGACCTCAGCGACGGGCTGGTCGGCGACCTGGGGCATGTACTTGCGCAGTCCCATGTCGGTGCAACCGTTGACGCCGATGCCATGCCGACCAGCCCGATCCTGGCCGCGCAGTCGCTCGCATTGCGGCGCGAATGCCTGCTGGCCGGCGGCGATGACTACGAGTTGCTGTTCACGGCCGCGGCGAACGCTGACGCTGCCGTGATGGCCGCCGCAGACCGCGCCGGCGTCGCCATCACGCGCATCGGCCGCATCGATGCGGCGCCGGGCCTGCGCGTGGTCGACGGCCGCGGCGCCGTGGTGACGAATGCATTCACCGCCTTCGACCACTTTCGCAGCGCGTCATGAGCCGCAGGGCCGTTCCCAAGGCGAATACCGCAGTGCGCAGCACGGAGGTTGCCTGATGAGCACACCCGACATCATCGACGCCAAGATCGTGCGCAGCGACGGCAGTCCGGGCGTCGGGCCGCAGCGCGCGACATGGCGCTTCATGCGAGGGCACCCCGCGCACTGGATCGCGCTCGGCTTTGGCAGCGGCCTGGCGCCCTGGGCGCCAGGCACCGTGGGCACGGTGTGGGCCTGGGCGACGTTCCTGATCCTCGACCGTTGGCTCGACAGCCTGGCCTGGGGTCTGCTGCTGCTGGCATCGGTGTTGATCGGCATCTGGGCCTGCACGAGAACTGCGCAGCACCTCGGACTTGCCGACCCAGGCGCAATCGTCTGGGACGAAGTGGTCGGTTTCTGGCTGGTGCTGTGGCTGGTGATGCCGGCGGGGCTGCTCGGTCAGGCGGTGGCGTTTGCACTGTTCCGCTTCTTCGACACG
>JANOPR010000645.1:0-6708 GCA_031421955.1 Burkholderiales bacterium | reverse complement strand
GCTAGGACGACCTGACGCGGTGGCAGGGCTGCCAGCCTGGGGGGTGCGCGTGGTGGGCTCGCTCATCGAGTGCGGAGTGTAACCAAAGGACTGCCGCGCACGACTGCCGATCAATGCGGCCTTTGCCACAAGCGTGCGCCCTGCCCGACCAGTGCCTCGTTGCGCAACCCGGCATGCCATGCGTGCTCATCGTGGCGCGCTGCCTGGGTCAGGTCGCGCGCCCAGCCCGCCAGGGCCGGCCAGTCGGGGTCCTGATGTCGGATCAGGGGGGCCAGCGACGCGCCGCTGAAGTAGCGCGGGGCAGCCCCGGCGCGCGCGCACATCAGGTCATGGCAGAGCTTCTGCATTGCATCGACCAGACGCGGCAGCGGCCAGTCGCGCAGGCCAGCGGCCGCGCCGCTGCGCACTGCGCCCGGAAGCCGCTCCCAGGCATCGCTGTCGACGCCATCGGCGGCCATGGCGTACGCATCCAGCGGCTGCCTTCCACTCGCGGCCAGGAGAACTTCGGGCCGTGCAACGCCCTGCTCTGCCAGCCAGGCAAGCGCCTGGGGCGCCGGGGGCAGCGCAAGGCGCACGCGCTGGCAGCGGCTGCGCAGCGTAGGCAAGAGGGCCTCTTCGTCCTGTGCCGTGAGCACAATGCGCAGACTGCGCGCTGGCTCTTCGATTGTCTTCAATAGCGCATTGGCCGCAACCAGGTTCATGGCCTGCGCCGGATGGATCAACATCACCTTGGCGCGCCCACGCGACGATGTCACGTGACACCAATCGATCGCCGCCAGCACCTCGCCGATGCGGATCTCCTTGCTCGGCTTGGCCTTCGTCTTGCCCGACTTGGCGCCCTCTTCGCCGTCATCCGGCGCGGCCCAGCCAAGGGGTTCGCGCAGTGCGGCGGGCAGCAGGAGGTGAAAGTCAGGATGCGCCTGCGCCACCATCAGGCGGCAACTGCCACATTGGCCGCAGGCCCCGGCGGCGCGGTCCTGCGCCTCGCACAGCCAAGCCGCGGCCAGCGCCAATCCAAGCTCGAACTGCCCGACACCGCCGGGGCCGTGCAGCATCAAGGCGTGGCCGCGCGATGCGAGACCCGCGGCCAGCGGCGTCTGCAGCCAGGGCAGCAGCGCAGGCGTGGCGCTCACGCGGGCGCCTTGAGCTGCACCGCGGCCGCAATCTGCGCCCACACGACCTCGCGGGTTTGGGCTGCGTCGATGCGCGCGAACCGGTGCGGTTGTGCCGCACATCGACTCTCGTACCCGGCGTGCACGCGGGCAAAGAATGCAGCGTCTTCGCGCTCGAAACGGTCGGGGGTCCGCGCGGCGGAACGGCGCTCGGCCGCGATTGCGGGGTCCAGTTCGAACCACAGCGTCAAATCGGGCTGGCGCCCCTGATGGACCCAGGCCTCCAGCTGCGCCAACGTGGCCAGATCGAAATTGCGGCCGCCGCCCTGGTATGCAAATGTCGCATCGGTGAAACGGTCGCACAGCACGGTCGTGCCCCCGGCGAGCGCAGGCTCGATCACCTGGCGCAAGTGGTCACGCCTGGCGGCGAAGATCAGCAGCGTCTCGGTGAGCGAATCCATCGGCTCGTGCAGCACCAACTCACGCAAGCGCTCCGCCAGTGCGGTGCCGCCGGGTTCACGCGTCACCAGCACCGGCTGGCCACGCTCTTGCAGCCAGGCGGCCAGCGCGTCGATGTGCGAGGACTTGCCGGCGCCGTCGATGCCTTCGAGGGTGATGAATCGACCGCGGATCACTTGGCGCGCTGCGGCGGGGCTTTGCCGCCGCGCTGGAATTGATTGACCGCGCGATTATGGTCGTCCAGGGTCTCGCTGAAGACGCTGCCGCCGCCGCCGTCGCTGCGGGCCACGAAATACAGCGCCCGCGTCTTTGCCGGCCGCACCGCGGCGCGCAGCGAGGCTGCGCCGGGCATACCGATCGGCGTCGGCGGCAGGCCGCCTCGCGTGTAGGTGTTGTAGGGCGTGTCGGCGAGCAGGTCGCGCTTGCGCAGGTTGCCGTCGAAGGCCGCCCCGAGGCCGTAGATCACGGTCGGGTCGGTCTGCAACGGCATGCCCAGGCGCAGGCGGTTGATGAAGACCCCGGCAACGTCCGCGCGGTCGGCGTCGCGGCCGGTCTCCTTCTCGACAATCGAGGCCAGGATCAGCGCCTCGTCCATCGTCTTGAGTGGCAGGTCGTCCGCGCGCTCGGCCCAGACCGTGACCAGCCGGCGATGCATCGCTGCGTGCGCGCGCTTGAGGACGGTGAGATCGCTGACACCTCGGCTGTACGCATAGGTATCTGGAAAGAACCGACCCTCCGGGGCTTGCGCGGGCTCGCCCAGGGCCGCCATCAACTGCTGGTCGCTCAGCGCCTGCGCGATTGGCCTGAGCGACGGTGCAGAAGCCAGTGCGGCGCGCACCTGGGAAAAGGTATGGCCCTCGGCAAGGCGCACGCTTTCGAGCACTTCGTCGCCGCGCACCATCTTGTCGAGCAACTGCCGTGGCGTGACGCCGCGCTCGACCTCGTAGCTGCCGGCGCGAATCTGGCGCGACTGGCCTGACCACCGAAACCATTCATAGAGCAGGCGGGGCGGCACCTGCACGCCGGCTTGGACCCACAGCTCGGCGACCCGGCGCGGCGACTGGCCAGCCTCGATCGAGACCTCTGCCGCAGTGCCCGCCAATGGCAAGGGCCGGTTGAGCCACCACCACGCCGCAGCAGCCGCAGCGCCCGCCGTCAATACTGCCAACAGCGCCAATCGAAGCAGCCAGCGCATCACTCAACGCCTGTGAGGTTGATCTGCGGTCCATGATAATCGGCGCATGAAGCAGACCGATGTCAAGACGTTGCAAGGTGCAGTGCGCCTTTCCGACTGGGGCGTGATGCGCGCCCAGGGTGCCGATGCGGCAAGTTTCCTGCACGGCCAGCTGACGCAGGACGTGCTGCAACTTGACCACCACGGCGCCCGCTTGGCGGGCTTCTGTTCAGCCAAGGGCCGGCTGCAGGCCAGCCTGCTGATGTGGCGCGGCGCTGCAGACGAGCTGCTGCTGGCCTGCAGCGCCGACGTGCTGCCGGCAACGCTCAAGCGCCTGTCGATGTTCGTCTTGCGCGCCAAGTGCAAGCTGAGCGATGAAAGTGCGTCGCTGGCCCTTTACGGACTGGCGGGACCGGCGGCTACGACCTGGCTCGGCGCCGACGCGCCGGGAGCGCCGTGGCAACGCGGCGACGCCGAGGGCGGCCACGCGCTGCGCCTGCCTGACGTCCAAGGCGTCGCACGCTATGTGCTGGCCCTGCGCGCCGACAGCGGAGCCCCGGCGCTGCCCGCGATGAGCCTGGACGCGTGGCAATGGCTCGAGGTGTCGAGCGGCGTGCCGCGCATCGTTGCCGCGACCGTCGAGCAGTTCGTGCCGCAGATGATCAACTTCGAAGTCGTGGGTGGCGTGAACTTTCAAAAGGGATGCTATCCGGGCCAGGAAGTCGTCGCGCGCAGTCAGTACCGCGGCACGATCAAGCGGCGCGCCTTCGTCCTGGCCTGCGACGCTGCCGCGCAACCGGGCCAGGAGGTATTTCACGATGCAGACCCCGAGCAGCCCGCGGGCATGGTCGTCAACGCCGCTTCGCTGGACGGCTCGCACGTGGCGCTGGTCGCGGTCAAGCTGGCCGCCATCGACGGTGGCACGCTGCATCTGGGCGCAGCCGACGGGCCTCGATTGCAGCACGTGGCGCAACCCTACCCGGTCCCGCTCGAAGCCGTTGCGTGAACCCCGGCGCCGCCAACCTCTACATCTACTACCGGGTGCGAGCGGCCGACGCACCGCAGTTGATCGCCGCTGTGCGCGACCTGCAGGCGAATTGGCGGTCCGAACTGCCCGGCCTGGATTGCACGCTGAGCCAGCGCGTCGACGATAGCGAGTCGCACCTGACGCTGATGGAGACCTACGCTCACCCGCAAGGCCTGAGCCCCGAATGGCAACGGACGATCGAGGCGGGTGTTGAACGCAGACTCGGCGGGTGGATCGACGGCGAGCGCCATGTCGAGCGCTTCGAGCCATGTGCCTGATCGGGCTGGCGCTCGAGCAGCATCCACGCTTCGCGCTGGTCATCGCAGCCAACCGCGACGAATTCCTGCAGCGTCCTGCCGAGGCGCTTGACTGGTGGCGGGCTGGCCCCGACGCCGCGCCATTGCTCGGCGGGCGCGACCTTCACGCCGGCGGCACCTGGATGGGCTTGAATGGTGCTGGCCGGGTCGCGATGTTGACCAATGTGCGCGATGTGCAGCGCCAACGCAGCAACGCGCCCTCGCGCGGCGCGATCGTGCCCGACTGGCTGGCCGCTACGGCGGACGCCCCGGACTTCTGGCGCGACATTGCCGGCGGCGGCCACAACCCATTCAACCTGCTGGCCGGTGACATGTCCTCGGGCCAGTGGTGGTGGGCCGATGACCGCACGGGCAGTCCAGTGCCGCTGGGGCCCGGCCTCTACGGCCTGTCCAACGCGGCGCTCGACACGCCCTGGCCCAAAGTGCAGCGCCTGAAATGCGCGATGGCGACGGCGCTCGCCGACGCTTCGCAAACGGATGCCCTGGAGAGCGCGCTGTTCGCGGCGCTGGCTGACGCCACCCAGGTACCCGATGCGGCGCTGCCCGACACCGGCATCGGCCTCGATCGCGAACGTTGGCTGGCGCCGGCCTTCATCCGCACACCCGACGCCCGCTACGGCACGCGTTGCTCGACCCTGTTGATCGCCGAACGCGACGGCGAGGGCCTCAGTGCGCGCGTCGTCGAAAGGCAGTTTGCCGTCGACGGCTCTCGCCTGTCCCAGCGCAGCACGCGGCTGCGCCGCTGGCCACACCTGCGCGGCGACCTGCCGCGTGTCGAGACGGAACGGCTCAGCGCAGGCTGAGAGCCATCTCCCGGTGCTCAATGCCGGCCTCCTCGAAGGCCGGGCCGCGCGACGCGAAGCCCGCGCGCAGATAGAAGCCCACGGCGCTGGCCTGGGCATGCAACAGCACCTCGCGGTCACCGCGATCGCGTGCCGCGGTCACCAGGGCGTCGAGCAGCGGTCGGCCAACACCCGCG
The DNA here is from genome assembly GCA_031421955.1 of Burkholderiales bacterium. Lineage (GTDB taxonomy): Bacteria > Pseudomonadota > Gammaproteobacteria > Burkholderiales > Burkholderiaceae_C > CADEEN01. Next base: position 1,640 of record JANOPR010000645.1, on the reverse strand, counting down.
CCGCGCACGCTGGCCAGTACCGCCATGCGGCCGATCTTGGCCACACCAGGCTCGGTTGCCAGGAGACGTCCAGTGCCCAGTGCGCGGCCGAGCCGGTTGTAGGCCACGGCGTGTACTGCGGTGGCGTCGGCCGCATCGTGTTCGAGCGCCGCAGGAATGCCCTGCTCCTGGATGAAAACCGCATCACGGATCGCAGCGGCGTCCGCGCCTAGCGTTGCCCACTCGCCGGTGCGCAAGCTCAGCATCGACTCGCCGGCCTCGAAACCGGTCAACACGTCGCGCTGCGACGGCGGCACCGTTTGCGATGTCTGGCTTGAGGGGTCAGCGAACACATAGACCAGTTCACCGTGCACCAGGCGTTGTTCGCCGCGGAACACGCCGGCCTGCAGGCGCATCGACGCGTTGCCGATGCGCGCGCAACGGATGCCGACCTCGAGTTGATCGTCGTAGCGCGCCGAGCCTTCGTATTCGAGCGTGGCCTTGCGCACGTACAGGTCGCCGTTCAAGGCCTGCATCGTGTCCTGGTAGGGCAACGCCAGCGAGCGCCAGTAGCCAGCCACCGCCGTGTCGATGTACATCAGGTAGTGGCCGTTGAAGACGATCTGCTGCATGTCGACCTCGACCCAGCGCACGCGCAGGCGCTCGCGGTGGCGAAAGCTGCTGCGTTGCAGTTCGTTGGGTTCACTCATGGCGGGCTCCGGACAATGGCAGGGCCGCGGACGACAAGCCGTCCGCACAGCGCTGGCCGCGAAGCATACTGAGGACTGTCGCCACCCCTGCCCCCTTTGCCTCCATGGCCCATATCCAGTACCTGACCCAGATCCATCTCGACCCCGGCGTCGTCCAACGCCTGCCCGACGAGTGCCAGCGCGTGGGCATCACCAAGCCGCTCGTGATCAGCGACGCCGGCGTGCGCGCGGTGGGCGTGCTCGACCGCGCACTGTCGGCGTTGGGAGATCTGCCGCACGCCGTGTTCGACGCCACACCGAGCAATCCCACCGAAGCGGCGGTGCGCGCGGCAGCCGCGGTCTACCGCTCGCAGCGCTGCGACGGGCTGATTGCCGTGGGGGGTGGCTCGAGCATCGACCTGGCCAAGGGTGTGGCCATCGCCGCCACGCACGAGGGGCCGCTGGTGGGCTACGCCACCATCGAAGGCGGCAGCCCGAGGATCAGCGAGCGCGTGGCGCCGTTGATCGCGGTGCCGACCACCGCGGGCACCGGCAGCGAGGTTGCGCGCGGCGCGATCCTGATCGTCGACGACGGTCGCAAGCTGGGTTTTCACAGCTGGCATCTGATGCCCAAGGCCGCCCTGCTCGACCCCGAACTCACCCTCGGCCTGCCCGCGGGACTGACCGCCGCAACCGGCATGGACGCGATCGCGCATTGCCTGGAAACCTTCATGGCACCCGCCGTCAACCCGCCGGCCGACGGCATCGGGCTCGATGGCCTGGCGCGCGGCTGGGCCCACATCGAGCGCGCCACGCGCAACGGCCACGACATCGAGGCACGCTGGCAGATGATGAGCGCCAGCATGCAGGGCGCGATGGCCTTCCAGAAGGGCCTGGGCTGCGTGCATTCGCTCTCGCACAGCCTGGGCGGCGTCGACCCGCGGCTGCACCATGGCACCTTGAACGCGATGT